>NZ_JAJSYW010000004.1:44997-75534 GCF_036815005.1 Streptomyces sp. IBSBF 2435
GGTGCGGGACGAGGGCGGTACGTCGGTGCGGGACGGGGGCGGTGCGCCCGGGGCGGGTGCGGGCCGCGTACGGAGGAACGCGTCGGCTGCCGCCAGCGACCAGCGGGAGGCGCGATCCGCGGTGAGGCCCAGGACCAGGGGCGCGAGCGCGCGCAGCGCGGGGAAGGCCGGCATGGCGGCGTGGACGATCGCCGCGACCCGCTCGCTGTCCGTCCTGGCGGCCGGCAGGTCGGGGGTGAGGACCGGGTTGATGCCGGCGGTGACGTACAGAAGGGTGGCACCCAGGCTGTAGCAGTCCGCCTCAGGACCGGGTGCCGGAGGCTCGGGCCCGCGGCCGGGTTCGGCGGCGCGCAGGTATTCGGGGGCGGTGAAGCCCCGGGTGCCGACCACCGGTGCGGGTTCGCCCGGGCGGACGGCGCACTCCATGTCGACCAGGACGGGCGTCTCGTCGGCCGCCAGCATCACGTTGCTCGGCTTGAAGTCGCGCAGGACGAACCCGGCCGCGTGCACCTCGCCGATCAGCCGGGCGAGTTGGCCCGCCAGCCGCCGCGCGGCATCGACCGGGATCCCGCCGTCGGCCCGCGCCGCGCGGTCGGCGGCCCACTGCTGGAGGCTGTTGCCGTCGATCAGGTCCTCGACCAGGAAGACGTGCCCCGCGGCTTCGACGACGTCGCGCACGGCGGGGGTGATCTGCCGGGGTGCGAGCAGGGCAAGGACGTCGGCCTCGTGGCGGAGCCAGTCCCTGGCGTCCCGCCCGCTCGGCTCGGCACCGACGTACGGCCGGGCCTCCTTCAACAGGACGTCGTCGCCGGTGTGTTCGTCGCGGGCCCGGTAGACCCCGCCCCGATTGGAGTGCCGGATGGCCTCCCGCACCAGGTAGCGGCCGGCGATACGCACCGGGCTGCCGGGCCGGCGGGCCGGGGCCGGCGCGGGCGGATCGAACGGCAGCCGGGCCCACGCGGGCGGCGAGAACCACGGGTTCCGCCGGTCCGGCACGAGCGTGCCGTCAGGGGCGCGCAACTGCCCCTCGTAGAAGCCCTCGTCGTTCAGCTCGCGCGGCCTGGCGAAACAGCCGTAGCGGTAGTAGACCGCGCTGTCCGGCCGATACCGCCGGTCGGAGAGGATGGCGGGGCCGCCCAACCCGAGCGTCGCCTCGTGCAGTTGCCCGGCGAGCAGCCGTAACCGGTCGTCGTCCGCGGGGTACGCGGTGAGGAACTTTCCCGACTGCCCGCGTACGGCCCGCACCGAGTTCATCTCGGCGGCGACCCGAGGGGTGACGGCGAACTTGAACGCGCACATGTTCAGCGCGAGCACCCGGGCAGCGGACTCCAGCAGCTCGCACGCGAAAGCCGGAGCCGCGGACAGATGGAGCTTCCAGCCCTGCTCGCGGCGCACATGCCGCGGCGGTGTGACCATGCACCAGGTCTCGTGCTCCTGAACCCGCCAGTCGGCCGCAACGGCCACATCCCCCAGAACCCGCTCGGCGATCGCTCGATAGCTCGGAGTCACCCGATCAGAGTGGCATGGGATCAGATGTTCTGAGGTGCTTTACCGAAAAGACGCCACCACAGGTGATACGGGCTGTTTTCGGCCATTGTCTGGTGCGTAAGTGGCTCCAGGGACAAGGCTGTTCACGCCGTCCGGTGTGCCCGGGGCCCGGACTGAGTAGCCGTACGCAGGCGACGGCCGGGGGCCTGCGGGACGATGGGGCCGGCCGGGCGCACCGGCCGGTCGGCTGGATGAGGGGACGGCATGGGCAGATTCGTCGGGACGGTGCTGTCGCCCGGCTGATGCTGCGCGCGGCGGTGGCGGGACACCTCGCCACGGCGGCCCTGACGGCGGGCGCCGCGGCGCTGACCGGGAGGTCCGCAGGCCACTGGCTCGCCGGCTTCTTCCTGCCGAGCACCGTCTTCCGCCCGGTCGGCCCCTACTCCGCGCAGCTCCGCGGTCGCCTGAGCACGCTGCTCAAGGATGTCGGCTTCCCCCGTGACGATGTCCTTGAGCTGCGTTCCCTGGTGGACATGGCCGACGCGGGCGGCAAGGTCCTGGAGGAGAAGGCGGAGGAGCAGTACCAGGCCCTGGCCGAGATCCGCCGGGCCATCGACGACCTGGCCGAACCGTCCGCTCGGTGACGCGTACCGTCCTTCCGCGGGGGTCCACGCGCTCCGCCCCGGGCTGATCCGGGCGTGCCCGAACTCTGGGCCGGCTTCGTATCCGGCTCTGGGCAGGGGCGACGTTCCGGCTCGGGCGGGCTACAGCGCGTGCGGGTACACTCGTCGGGGAGCGGGCACACGGGCCGCGCTCCTCGATCTCAGCACTCAACGTTTCTGCCGGCGCTGGAGCCGACGCCGACGTGGACTTCGAGTCCGCCCCGTCCGCGTCATCATGGACGACTCCTGGCGGCGGGGGGCGGTGCCCGCCGCGGGCGTCGCCGCCCCGGGCCGTCCCACCGTGCAGCGGAAGGTTCGCCGTGACAGCGCGGCACTGGTTCCGTCCTGCAGCACCGGATTCCCGCCGTACCGCACGGGGGCCGCGCCATCCCGTACCGGCTCTGGCCGAGACCCCCTCCTACCGTTCCGCCCTGCGGGCCCCCGGCGCGGCGGCCTTCTTCCTGGCCGCGGCTCCCGCGCGCATCGGAGTGGCCATGGCCGGGCTCGGTATCGTCTGGCTGGTCCACGGCGAGACCGGGTCCTTCGGGGCGGCCGGGCTGGTCACCGGGGCCTTCGCCGTGGCGGAGACCCTGGCGGGGCCGCAGACGGCGCGGCTCATGGACCGTTTCGGACAGCCGCGCGTCCTCGTCCCCCTTCTGTGCGCCCACGCCGGAGCGATCGCCGCCCTGGTCGCGCTCGCCCTGACGGGGTCGCCCGCGGTGCAGTTGACGGCGGCTGGCCTCGCCGCCGGGGCGACAGTCCCGCAGATCGGCGCGCTCTGCGCGGCCCGCTGGTCGGCCCTGCTGCACGGCGGGGCCGAACTCCCCGCGGCCTTCGCGCTCGAAGCGGTCAGCAACGAGGTCGCCTTCCTCCTCGGCCCCGCCCTCGCGGTGCTGGCGGCGGCCCGGCTGCACCCGGCCGCGGGTACGGTGCTGGCGGGGGCGCTCGTGGTCGGCGCCGGACTGGCCTTCGCGGCGCTCGGCCGTACGGCCCCGGCGCCCGTCGCGACGGCCGCGGCGACGGCCGCCGCGGATCGTCCGGCCGCCCGCGGCCCGGGGACTCTGCTGAGCCGGAGTTTCGCCACCCTGCTGGCGGTCAACCTGGCCCTGGGCGTCTTCTTCGGCTCGATGCAGGTCTCGGTGAGCGCCTTCGCCGAGCTTCACCACGCCGCCCCGGCGGCCGGATTCCTGTACGGGCTGATGAGCGCGGCGAGCCTGCTGGCCGGTCTGGCCTACGGACGACACCGCAGGAAGACGCCGCCCGCCGACCAACTGCCCCTGATCCTGGCCTTCCTGGCCTGCGCATCGCTGCTGCCGCTGCTGGCGGGGACCCCCTGGCAGCTGGGCCTGGCCCTGCTGCTCCCCGGGGCGGGCGTCGCTCCGTGCATCATCGCCTCCTCGACGCTTGTCGAGTCGGTCGTGGACCCCTCGGTCCTGACCCAGGCCTTCACCTGGACGAACTCCGCGAGCGCGGCGGGCATCGCCGTCTCCGCCGCCGCGGTCGGCCGGCTCGTCGACGGCCCGGGCGGCCCGCGAGCCGGCTTCACCGTCCCCCTCCTCGCCCTGACCGCGACAGCAGCCCTGACCTGGTCCAACCGCCGCGGCGGCAGCGGCGTGGACCCGGGCCGGCGCCCGGCGAGCCGGTGGTACGAGCACGAGTGATCGCACCGCCTACGGACGTCCGCACGCATGTACGCCCAACAGCGTATTTCCTGTCCTGGGCGGCGACTGGGAAGGGTCCGGCGGCATGGGTTCCGTGCAGGGGCCGTACGGGGCCGCGGGGACCCTCGGAAGCCGGAGGAGGCACCGGCCGCCGAACCCCTCCCGCCGGCGACCGCCCGGCGCGACGCCCTGACGTGCAAATTCCCGAGATAATGGAACATATGTCCGCAGGACTATGCCAACCGCCCTTGCCGAATGACGCATTCCACGGGTGAACTGTTTTCGGACGCCGGATTGGCCATTTCGAAGAGGCGGAAAACCGCCGGCGGACTCAAGGACGCCGACCAGCCATGACCGTACGTCAGGTCATGGCCAACGCTTAACCCGCACACACATTCGTTCACGCCGAAATGTTCGAATACCTCGTGACCAAGCGCAGGTCCACGCCCTATTCGAAACTTTGTCCACCCTGGCGGCCCCTACTTACCCGCACTTTCCGGTTTGAATCAGAGAGACCCCGCCCCGCGGCCGGCAACCCGCATTGAACCGGCCACCGCCGGACCGGTTCGCCGACTTTCGGACACGCCATGACGCCTCATGTAGTCTGACGTGACCGCGGAGGGGTTGACTCCGCTGCGGATTCGGCTCCTTGTAGGACCGGTAATGAGATGAAACGTCGCCGACGAGAACAGGTGGAGTTGTGGCTAATCCTTTCGACGACGAGTCCGGCACATTCGTGGTGCTGGTGAACGACGAGGAGCAGCGCTCGTTGTGGCCGGCCCATATCGACATTCCAGGTGGCTGGCGCGCCGACGGACCTGAGCGTTCACGCCAGGAGTGCCTGGACGCGATCGACAACGCGTGGACCGATATGCGCCCCGCCAGTCTGGCCCGGGCAATGGAGGCCGACGCCCGCTAGACAGGGCCCCGGCTGTCCGAAAGCGCCCGGCTGGCGAGTGCACGGGCGCTCCCACCCCCACATCCCATAGACGCGTCGCCCCCTCCTGGCGGCGAGCAGATCCGAGTGATCTCTCCAACGGGCCGACCATGCCCGTTGGAGAGATCACTCGGGCTGCCGACACCTGGGCGCGTACCTTTCTTTTCCTTTGCGTCAGGCTGCCATCGACGCAAGGGTCCGTCGGCATGGCTGGTTCCGCCATTCCTTTTCTCACCGTCCCCGAAAACCTGCGCCAAAGAGGTAGGCCGACATGCATGAGGAGATCTCTTCCCTGGCGGATCAGACGCCCCAGGAATACTTCGAATTGACCATGGCCCAGCGTGGCGTGTGGTACGGGCAGCAGGTCGAGCCGGACAGTCCCAAATACAACATCTCCGAATGCCTGGAGATACGCGGCGGCCTGGACGAGGCGCTGTTCGCCGTCGCGGTCGACGAGGCCGTCGCCCGCTACGACAGCCTCAACGTCGAGTTCGCCGTCGAGGACGGCGTCGTACGCCAGCGCGTCGCCGGCCGCTCCTCCACCGGGAACGGCCGGCTCCGCCGTGTCGACCTGTCGGGCGCGCAGGACCCCGCCGCCGAGGCCGAGCACTACATGGCCGCCGACACGGCCACCGTCGACCGGCTCGACGCCCCGCGGCACCACTTCGCGCTGCTGCGCCTCGGCCCGCAGCTGCACTACTGGTACATCCGCTACCACCACATCGCGATCGACGGGCTCGGCGGCTCGGTGCTCGCCCGTACCGTCGCCGACTTCTACGCGCGTGCAGTGCGCGGCGAGGACCTCGGCGCGGTCGAACTGCCCGCCGGCTCCGTGCGCGACCTGGTGGACGACGAGACGGCGTACCTCGGCTCGGAGCAGTACAAGACCGACCGCGCCTACTGGACCGCCAGGTTCGCCGACCGGGCGGCGGGGAAAGCCGCGGACACGCAGGCGTCGGACACGGTCTTCGTCCGGCGGCGCACCGACGCACCCGCGGGCACCGCACCGATCGCGGCGGACTTCCGGCTGTACGCCGGCAAGACGCTGCCCATCGAGGTCCATGACGGACTGAGACGGCTGGCCTCCACGGGCCGCACCAACTGGAGCGCCGTTCTGGTGGCGGCCCTGGCCGCCTATGTCGGGCGCACCACCGGGCGGCAGGACGTCATCGTCGGTATCGCCTCCAACGGCCGCCACGGCGGCAAGCGCCACATCGCCGGTATGACCGCCAACATCCTGCCCGTACGCCTGGACCTCGCCGCGCACACGACGGTCGGCGGCCTCATACGCGCCGCCGCCGCCGAGATGCGCGGCGCGCTGCGCCACCGGCGCTTCTCCCGCGAACAGCTCGCCCGCGAGCTGAACATCACCGACCCCGTGGCGGAGCTGACCGACGTCATCGTCAACGTCATGGGCTACAACTACGGCCTGGACTTCGCCGGCAGCCCCGCCACCTCCCGCGTGCTGTCCCTCGGCCCGGTCGACAACGTGTCCCTGTTCGTCTGCGAACGGGCCGAGGGCACCGGACCGTTGATCGGCCTCGACGCCGAGCCCGGGCTCTACCACCCGGACGACGTGCATCTGCACCAGCAGGCCGTCCTGTTCTTCCTGACCGGGCTCGCGGACGCGGACGCCGACACGCCGCTGCGCGACCTCCCGCTCCTCGGCGACGACGCCGCCGGGGTCCTGCTCGCCCAGGGGCGCGGCGCCGACCTGTCCGCGCCGGCCGCGGCCGCGAGCGTGCCGGAAGCTTTCTCCGCGCAGGCCCGGCGCACCCCTGACGCCACCGCCGTGGTGGACGGCGCGGGGCCGCTCTCGTACCGGGAGCTGGCCCGGTCGGCGGACGGACTCGCGGGCGCGCTGTCCGGCTGGGGGCTGGACGCCGAGGACGGCGTCGGTGTCGTCGTGGGCCGCTCGGCGGCCCTGGTGGCCGCCACGCTCGGCGTCCTGTCCGCGGGAGCCGCGTACGTGCCGATGGACGCGGGGTGGCCGGGTGAACGGCTCGGCCGCGTGACGGAGATCGGCCGGGTGCGCGCCCTGGTGGCCGACGAGGACGCCGCCGGGGAGCCGTGGGTGAAGGAATTCGCCGCCGACCTGCCGGTGATCGTCGTGGACCGCCGCGGCGGGATCGTCCGCGGCGGTCCGCCGCGGCCGGGGCGGCCGCCCCCCCCCCCCCGCCGCGGCCGGGCCGCCTGCCGGCGGCCCTGCGCGGCGACCGGCTCGCGTACGTGATGTTCACCTCCGGCTCCACCGGCTTGCCCAAGGGCGTCGGGGTCACCCACGCCGACGTCCTCGCGCTGGCGGCCGACTCGGCGTGGGCCGGCGGGGTGTCCGACGCGGTCCTGCTGCACTCGGCCTACGTCTTCGACGCCGTCACCTTCGAGATGTGGGCGCCGCTGCTGAACGGCGGCAGGGTGGTCGTCGCGCCCGGCCCCGTCCTGGAGGCGCGCGACCTGCGGGACCTGGTGGAGCGGCACGGGGTGACCGCGGCCTTCCTGACGACCTCCCTTTTCAACCTCGTCGCCGAGGCGGACCCCGCGGCCTTCGCGGGGATGCGCCTGGTCAGCGCCGGCGGCGAGGCCGCCTCCCGCCACCTGATGCAGCGGGTCGCCGCCGCGCTGCCCGGCACTCAGGTCCTGCACGCGTACGGACCCACGGAGACCACGACCTTCGCCGCCCGCCGCCCGGTCGGCGCCTCCCCCGCCGGCGTGCCGCCCATCGGCGTGCCGCTCGACGGGATGCGGCTGTACGTGCTCGACGGCGACCTGCGCCTGGTGCCGCCCGGCGTGACCGGCGAGCTGTACGTGGGCGGCCGGGGCGTCGCCCGCGGCTATCTGGACCGCCCGGCGCTGACCGCCGCCCGCTTCGTGGCCGACCCGTTCGAGGGGCACGGCCACCGGATGTACCGCACCGGCGACCTCGCGCGCTGGACCGCGGACGGCGAGGTCGACTACGTCGGGCGGGCCGACGGGCAGGTCAAGCTGCGCGGATTCCGTATCGAGCCCTCCGAGATCGAGAACACCCTGCTCGCAGGACCCGACGTGTCCGCCGCGTGCGTCATGGTGCGCGAGGACACCCCTGGTGACCGGCGGCTCGTCGCCTATGCGGTGCCGGCCCGCGGCGCCCGCCTCGACGAGCCGGCGCTGGCCCGCCGGGTGGCCCGCTCCCTGCCCGCCTACATGGTGCCCTCCGCCTTCGTCGCCCTCGACGCGCTGCCGCTCAACGCCAACGGCAAGGTCGACCGGCGTGCGCTGCCCGCTCCGCGGGTCACCGCGGCCGTGGGGCGCGGCCCGCGCGACTCGCGGGAAGAGGTGCTGGCCGGCCTGTTCGCCGACGTGCTCGATGTGCCCGCCGTCGGGACAGACGACAACTTCTTCTCGCTGGGCGGCCACTCCCTGCTCGCCACCCGGCTCATCGGCCGGGTCAGGGCCGCCCTGAGCGCCGAGGTCGACCTGCGGACCTTCTTCGACAACCCCACGGTCGCCTCGCTCGCCGCGGCCCTGGGCGACGCGGCGGGGGCAGGGCCCGCGCTCGTTGCGCGGCGGCGTCCCGACCCGCTGCCGCTGTCCTTCGCCCAGCAGCGCCTGTGGTTCCTCAACCGCTCGGAAGGCGCGGGCGACACCTACAACGTCCCGCTCGTCCTGGAACTCGAAGGGCAGCTGGACGCCGGCAGGCTGCGTGACGCGATGGCCGACGTGATCGCCCGGCACGAGAGCCTGCGCACCGTCTTCGCCGAACACGACGGCGTCCCCCGGCAGGTGATCCTCGACGCGGCCCGCGCCGCCGGGCACCCCCCGCTCGTCATCGAGGACCCACCGGCCGGGCAGGACGCCGAGGAGTGGTCGCGGGAGGCGGTGCGCAGGCTGACCGCCGCGCCCTTCGACCTGGCCGCCGATCCGCCCGTACGCGCCCACCTGCTGCGGCCCGCGCCCGAACGCCACATCCTGGTGCTCGTCCTGCACCATGTCGTCGCCGACGGGTGGTCGCTGGCCCCGCTGTGCCGGGACCTCGGCGCCGCCTACCGCGCCAGGTCCGCCGGCGGGGGTGAGCCCGACTGGCCCGCCCTGCCCGTGCAGTACGCGGACTACACGCTCTGGCAGCGCGAACTGCTGGGCGGCGAGGACGAGGCGGGCCTGACAGCACGCCAGCTCGCCTTCTGGCGGAAGGCGCTGGACGGCGTCCCCGACGTCCTCGACCTGCCCGCCGACCGGCCCCGGCCGGCCGCGCCCACCTACCGGGGCGACGCCCACTTCTTCGACATCCCCGCCCCCGTGCACGCGGGACTCGTCCGGCTCGCCCGGGCCGCGGGCTGCACCCCGTTCATGGTGCTCCAGGCGGCCCTCGCGGCGACCCTGCACGCCCACGGGGCCGGCACCGACATCCCGCTCGGCACCGCGGTGGCCGGGCGTACCGACGAGACCCTGGACGACCTGGTCGGCTTCTTCGTCAACACCGTCGTGCTGCGCGCGGACCTGTCGGGCGACCCGACCTTCCGCGAACTGCTCGGCCGGGTGGCGGAGTTCGACCTCGCCGCCTTCAGCCACAGCGACGTCCCCTTCGAACGGCTGGTGGAGGCGCTCAACCCCGAGCGGTCCGGCGGCCACCACCCGCTGTTCCAGACCATGCTGGTCCTGCAGAACCAGCGGCGGGCGGAACTCGACCTGCCCGGTGTCACCGTGCACGACCGGTCCCGGCACACCGGCGTCAGCAAGTTCGACCTGACGCTCTCCCTGGCCGAGGCCCGCCGGATGCCCGGGACGCGGGAGAACCCGGGCACCGGCGAGGACGGCGGCACGGCGGAGGGCGCCGGCGGCCTCAGCGGTTATCTGGAGTACGCCACCGACCTCTTCGACGCGGCCACCGCGGGCGCCCTGTGCGACCGCTTCACCCGCGTCCTGGCGCAGGCCGTGGCCGACCCCGGGCTGGCCGTCAGCCGCCTGGACCCCCTCGCGCCCGGCGAGCGGGACCGCCTTCTGGCGCTGGGCAGGGGCCAGGAGCAGCCGCTGCCGGTGCTCACCGCCCCCGAGGCGGTCAGGGAGCAGGCCGCCCGCACGCCCGGCGCCACGGCCGTGCGCGACGCGCACGGCAGCCTCAGCTACGCCGCGCTCGACGCCCGCGCCGACGCCCTCGCACGGGTGCTGCGCGAGCGCGGGGTCGGCCGGCAGGACCTGGTGGCACTGGCCGCGGCGCCGTCGGTGGACACCGTCGTGGCCCAGTTGGCCGTGCTGCGCGCCGGCGCCGCCTACCTGCCCGTCGACCCGCAGTATCCGGCCGCCCGTATCCGGCACATGCTGGACGACGCCCGGCCCGTCCTGCTGCTCACCACCGCGGACTTACGCCCCGGCCTGCCCGCCGGCGACCTGCCGTGGCTGGCCGTGGACGACGCCACCGCCCGGCCTGCGGAGCCCGCCGCGCCGCTGCCGGGCCCGCCCCGCCCGGCGGACCCCGCGTACGTCATCTACACCTCCGGCTCCACCGGCCGGCCCAAGGGCGTGGTCGTGCCGCACGCGGCGCTGGCCAACCACATGGCCTGGATGGCACGGCACCTGGACATCACCCCGGACGACCGGGTCCTGGCCCGCACCTCCAGCAGCTTCGACGCCTCCGTCTGGGAGCTGTGGCTGCCGCTGATGAACGGGGCCGAGGTCTGCGTTCTGCCGTCCGAGGCCAATCAGGAGCCCGGCGCCCTCGTCTCCTGGATGAGCCGGTTCGCCGTCACCGTCGCCCAGTTCGTGCCCTCCCACCTGGCGCTGGTCCTCAGCGAGGCGGCACAGGGCCCGGCGCTGCCCGCGCTGCGCGCCGTCCTGTGCGGCGGCGAGCCGCTGCCGCGTACCGTCGCCGACGGCATCGCCGCGGTGTGGCAGGCCGAGGCGCACAACCTCTACGGCCCCACCGAGGCGACGATCGACGTGACCGCCCACCGCGTCGGCGGCCCGGCGCGGGAGAGCGGTGCCCGGCAGCGTACCGGCGAGGCCGCGGGCCGCCCGTCGTCCGAGGCCGTGCCGATCGGCCGCCCCGTCGACTCCATGCGCGGCTACGTCCTGGACGACCGGCTGCGGCCGGTGCCGCCCGGTGTCACCGGAGAGCTGTACGTCTCAGGACCCAACCTCGCCACCGGCTACCTGCGCCGCCCGGGGCTCACCGCCGCACGTTTCGTCGCCGACCCCTTCGAGGCCGGCTCCCGTATGTACCGGACGGGCGACCGTGTGCGGTGGAACCGGCACGGGCTGCTCGACTACGTGTCCCGCGCCGACGACCAGGTCAAGCTGCGCGGATTCCGCATCGAGCTGGGCGAGGTCGAGGCCGGGCTGCTGGCGTGCCCGGGCGTCACGGCCGCCTGCGCCCTGATCCGTGAGGACCTGCCCGGTCAGCGCCGCCTCGTCGGCTACGCCGTGGTCGACGGCCCGGCCCCCGGTCCCGGCGCGCTGCGCGACGCCCTGGCCGGGGCGCTGCCGCGCCACATGGTGCCCGGCAGCGTCGTCGTCCTGGACGCCCTCCCGCTGCTGCCCAACGGCAAGGTGGACCGGCGCGCGCTGCCCCAACCCGCGGGGGACACCGACTCCGCCGCCGGTCCCGGACGGCGCACCCCGCAGGAGGACCTGCTCGCCGGGATATTCGCCGACATCCTGCAACGGCCCTCGGTGGGGCCGCGCGAGGACTTCTTCGACCTCGGCGGGCACTCCCTGCTCGCCATGCGCCTCGTCAGCCGCGTCAGGACCGTGCTGGGCGCCGACATGGCCGTACGCACCCTCTTCGAGCACCCCACGGTCGAGAGCCTGGCGCGCGTCCTCGACACGTCGGGGCGGACCCGTCCGGCGGTGACGGCCGCCGCGCTCAGGCCCGACCCGCTGCCGCTGTCGTTCGCCCAGCAGCGCATGTGGTTCCTCGACCAGCTCGAAGGCCCGAACTCCGGCTACAACCTCCCGCTCGTCCTCGAACTCCACGGCGACCTGGACACCGACGCCCTGCGGGCCGCCCTGGGCCACGTCGTGGAACGGCACGAGACGCTGCGCACCGTCTTCCCCGAGCGGGACGGCGTGCCCTGCCAGTCCGTCCTGCCGGCCGCCGCGGCCACGCCCCTGCTGCCCGTCGAGAGCACGGCGCCCGGCGCTTTGGAGGCGGCCGTCCTGGACGCGGTACGCGAGCCCTTCGACGTGGTCACCGATCCGCCGCTGCGCGCCCGCCTGCTGCGCTCCGCGCCCGGCCACCACCTCCTGGTGCTCGTCCTGCACCACATCGCGGCCGACGGCTGGTCGCTGGCCCCGCTCGCCCGCCACCTCGGCGACGCCTACCGGGACGTCCTCGCCGGGCGCAAGCCGGAAGAGCCGGCCGGCGGCGTGCTCCAGTACGCCGACTACACCCTGTGGCAGCACGCCCTCCTGGCGGACGGCGGCGGCGAGCACAGCGTGCTGCGCGAGCAGCTCGACCACTGGCACAGCGCCCTGGAGGGGCTGCCGGGAGTGATCGACCTGCCGCTGGACCGGCCGCGGCCGGCCGTCACCGACCCGAGGGGCGCCGTCCACGCCTTCGTGGTCCCGCAGGACCTGCACTCCCGGCTGCTGCGGCTGGCCAGGGAGTCGGGGACGAGCCTGTTCATGGTGCTCCAGGCCGCGGTGTCCGCCCTGCTGCACCGGCACGGGGCGGGCGAGGACATCGCGCTCGGCTCACCGGTCGCCGGCCGTACGGACGAGGCGCTGGAGGACCTGGTCGGCTTCTTCGTCAACACCCTGGTCCTGCGCACGGACCTGTCCGGCAACCCGACCTTCCGCGAACTGCTGCTACGGGTAAGGGAGTTCGACCTGGCGGCCTACGCGCACCAGGACGTCCCCTTCGAACGTCTGGTGGAGAGCCTCAACCCCGTCAGGTCGCGCAACCACCACCCGCTGTTCCAGGCCATGCTCGTCCTGCAGAACCAGGAGACCGCCCGCCCCGACATGCCGGGCCTCACCGTCGAGGACCGGCTCGTGCACAACGGGCTGAGCAAGTTCGACCTCACCTTCGCCTTCACCGGGCAGGACGGCGAGGGCGGCCTGAGCGCCGGGATCGAGTACGCCACCGCGCTCTTCGACCGCGGCACCGTCGAAACCCTCGCGGACCGCCTCGTCCGGCTCCTGGACCAGGTGACCGCCGACCACGGACTGCCGCTGGCGGCGTACGACCTGATGGCGCCGGACGAGCACGACCGCGTCACCCGGTGGGGCAACGGCGGCGCCCTGCCCGCCCGCACCGTGCGGCCGGGCCTGCCCGCGCTCTTCGCCGCCCAGGCGCAGCGCACACCCGGCGCCGTGGCCGTGGCGGCAACCGGCGCCGACGCCCTCAGCTACGCCCGGCTCGACCGGATCTCCGCCGACCTCGCCGGCGCCCTGGCCGGGCTCGGCGCGGGCCGCGAGAGCAGGATCGGGGTGCTGCTCGAACGCTCCCCCGCCGTGGTGTCCGCGTCCCTCGGCGCGGTCCGCGCCGGCGGTGCCTACGTCCCGCTCGACGCGCGCTGGCCCGGCGAACGGCTCGACCGGGTCGCCGAGGTGGCGGACCTGAGGATGCTCGTCGTCGACGAGGCCGCCGCCGGCTCGCCCTGGGTGACCGCGGCGGCCCGCCGGATGCCGGTCGTGGTCGTGGACCGGCTCGGCCGGATCCTGCGCGGCGGGCCGGACCGTCCGGCGCCGCCGGCCGCCGTGCCGGACCCGGCAGCGCTGGCCTACGTGATGTTCACCTCCGGCTCCACCGGCCTGCCCAAGGGCGTCGGTGTCAGCCACGCCGACGTGGCCGCGCTGGCCGCCGACTCCGCCTGGCACGACGGCGCCGCACAGGCGGTGCTGATGCACTCGGCGTACGTCTTCGACGCCTCCACCTTCGAGATCTGGACGCCGCTGCTCACCGGCGGCCGGGTCGTCGTCGCGCCCGAGGGGGCTCTGGAGCCGAGCATCCTCGGCGACCTCGTCCACGACCACGGCGTGACCGCGATGTTCCTGACCACGGCGCTGTTCAACGTCCTCGCCGAGACCGATCCAGGCGTCTTCACCGGTCTGCGGGTCGTCTGCGCCGGCGGGGAACTGGCCTCCCCCGACGCCATGCAGCGGGTGGCCGCCGCCTCACCGGGGCTGCGCGTGCTGCACGTCTACGGCCCCACCGAGACCACCACCTTCGCGACCCGCTACCAGGTGGCGGCCGACCTGCCGGCCGGACCGCCCCCGATCGGCCGCCCGCTGGACGGCATGCGGCTGTACGTGCTCGACGGCCAGCTGGGCCAGGTCCCGCCGGGTGTCGTGGGCGAGCTGTACCTGGCGGGACACGGGGTGGCGCGCGGGTACACCGGGCGGCCGGGACCGACCGCCGCGCGCTTCGTGGCCGACCCGTTCGGCCCGGCGGGCTCGCGCATGTACCGCACCGGCGACCTCGTGCGCTGGTCGCCCGACGGGCAGATCTGCTACGTCGGCCGCGCCGACGACCAGGTCAAGCTGCGCGGCTACCGCATCGAACTCGGCGAGATCGAGGGCGTACTGGCCGCGGGCGAGGGCGTCGCCGACGCCTTCGCCGTCGTGCGCGAGGACGTCCCCGGCGACCGGCGGCTCGTCGCGTACGTGGTCCCCGGCGCCGGAGCGCGCCCCGACCCCGCCGACCTCGCCCGTATCGTCGGCGGGTCGCTGCCCGCCTACATGACGCCGTCCGCCTTTGTCCTGCTGGACGCGCTGCCGCTGACCGCCAACGGCAAGGTGGACCGCCGCGCCCTGCCCGCGCCCGGCACCGAGGCGCCGGCGCCGGGCCGCGCGGCCCGCACCGCCCGCGAGGAGATCGTGTGCGGGCTGTTCGCCGATGTCCTCGGCGTGGCCGCGGTGGGTCCTGACGACGACTTCTTCGCCCGGGGCGGGCACTCGCTGCTCGCCACCCGGCTCGCCGCCAGGCTGCGCACCGTCCTCGGGGTGGAGGTGCAGGTCAAGGCGGTGTTCGAGCAGCCCACACCGGCGCTGCTCGCCGCGTCGCTGGACGGCGCGGAGCAGGCCAGGACCCCGCTGGAGCGGGCCGCGGACCGCCCGGATCCGCTGCCGCTGTCCTTCGCCCAGCAGCGCCTGTGGTTCCTCAACCGGCTCGAAGGACCAAGCGCCACCTACAACGTGCCGCTGGTGCTCCGCCTGGACGGCCCGCTCGACGCGGACGCCCTGGAGAGCGCGCTCGGGGACGTCGCGGAGCGGCACGAGAGCCTGCGCACCGTCTTCCCCGACACCGGCGGTGTGGCGCGCCAGGTCGTGGTGGACGCCGGCGGGATCGCTCTGGACCTGGCGCCGCTGGACACCGACGCCGACCGCCTGGACGCGGTCGTGGCCGCCGAGGTGGCGCACGCCTTCGACGTGAGCGCCGAGATCCCGCTGCGGGCACGGCTGCTGCGGCTGGGCGCCGAGGCCCATGTCCTGGTGCTGGTCGTCCACCATATCGCGGGCGACGGCTGGTCCTTCGCCCCGCTGGTGCGCGACCTGGGAACGGCCTACCGGGCCCGTCTCGAAGGGGAGGAGCCCGGCTGGACGGAACTGGCCGTCCAGTACGCCGACTACACCCTCTGGCAGCGCGACCTGCTCGGCAACGAGGAGGACCCGGGCAGCCAGGCCGCCCGCCAGCTGGACTTCTGGCGCACCGCGCTGGCCGGCGCCCCCGATGTGCTCGACCTGCCCTACGACCGGCCGCGCCCGGCCGTCACCGCGTACCGGGGCGACGCCTTCGGCTTCACGGTCGGCACCGGCACCCACCGGGCGCTGGCGGAGCTGGCGCACGCCCGCGGGTGCAGCCTGTTCATGGTGCTCCAGGCGGCCGTGTCGGTGCTGCTGTCCCGGCACGGCGCCGGGGAGGACATCCCGCTCGGCACCCCGGTGGCGGGGCGTACCGACGAGGCACTCGACGACCTGGTGGGCTTCTTCGTCAACACCCTCGTGCTGCGCACCGACCTGACCGGGGACCCCACCTTCGACGAGGTGCTCGACCGGGTCAGGGCGTTCGACCTGGCCGCCTACGCCCACCAGGACGTGCCCTTCGAGCGCGTGGTGGACTCCCTCAGCCCGGTCCGCGCGCAGAACCACCACCCGCTGTTCCAGACCATGCTGACGCTGCAGAACCAGGCGGGGGCCGTCGTGGACCTGCCGGGGGTGACGGCGACCGCGCAGGCGGTGCACACCGGCATCAGCAAGTTCGACCTGACCTTCACCTTCTCCGAGACCCGCGACGCCGGGGGCCGGCCCGCCGGGCTGGACGGCGTCCTGGAATTCTCCACGGAGCTGTTCGACGGCTCCACCGCGCACGACCTGGCGGCCCGGCTGACCCGGCTGCTCGGCGCACTCGCGGCAGACCCGGGTCAGCGGGTGCACGCCGCGGCGGTCCTGGACGCCGCCGAGCAGGCGCGCCTGGCCCGCACCGGGCACGGCGCCGACCGGGCGGTGGCGGCGCGGACGGTGCCGGAGGCTTTCCGCGCCCAGTGCTCGCGCACCCCGGGGGCGGTGGCCGTACGGGACGGCGAGCGCACCCTGACCTTCGCGGAACTCGACGCGCTCTCCGACGATCTGGCGCACCATCTGCACACGCGCGGCATCGGCCGCGGCGACCTGGTCGCGCTGGCCGTGCCCGGCACCGCCGACCAGGTGATCGCCATGCTGGCGGTCGCCAAGGCCGGCGCCGCCGGGCTGCCGGTCGACCCCGACTACCCCGCCGCCCGGGTCGCCCACATGCTGGACGACGCCCGTCCGGCTGTCGTGGTCACCCGCGGCGCCGTACCGGCCCCGGTGGCCGACCGGGGCGTACCCGCGCTCGACATCGGCGACCGGGCCGCCTGGTCCACCGGCGCCACGGCGCCCGCCGTCGCGCCGGACCCGCGGGACCTGGCGTACGTCATCCACACCTCCGGCTCCACCGGGCAGCCGAAGGGCGTCGCCGTCACCCACGCCTCGCTGACCAATCACATGGCCTGGATGGCGGACCACCTGCGGCTCACCGACGACGACCGGGTCCTGGCCCGCACCTCGCCGAGCTTCGACGCGTCGGTCTGGGAGACCTGGCTGCCGCTGCTGCACGGCGGCTCGACCTGCCCGGTGCCGCCCGCGCTCAACCACGACCCGCGCGCCCTGACGGCCCGGATGCGCGAGGCGGGCGTGACCATCGCCCAGTTCGTGCCCTCGCACCTTGCCGTCGTCCTCGCCGAGACCGGTCCCGGCGCGGCGCCCGGCACCCTGCGGGCCGTCCTGTGCGGCGGCGAACCGCTGCCCGTGGCGCTGGCCGAACAGGTCGCCGGCGCCTGGCGGGCCGAGGTGCACAATCTGTACGGCCCGACCGAGGCGACGATCGACGCCACCGCACAGCGGTATCACGGTGCGGGGGCCGGCGCGTCGTACGTGCCGCTCGGGCGTCCCGTCGACAACACCCGCGCCTATGTGCTCGACAGCCGCCTGCTGCCGGTGCCGCCGGGGGTGACCGGCGAGCTGTACCTCGCGGGCGACGGTCTGGCCCGCGGCTATCTGCGGCGCCCGGGGCTGACCGCCGCGCGGTTCGTCGCCGACCCCTACGGTCCGCGCGGCACCCGTATGTACCGCACCGGCGACCTGGTCCGGCGGGACGCCGACGGCGTGCTCTGCTACGTCTCCCGCGCCGACGACCAGGTCAAGCTGAACGGGCTGCGCATCGAGCCCGGCGAGATCGAGGCCGCCCTCACCGCGCTGGACACCGTCGCCGCCGCCTGCGTCGTGGTCCGCGAGGACCGGCCGGGCGAACGGCGCCTGGTCGCCTATACGGTCGCAGCCGGGAAGGGCGGCGCCCCCGCGCCGGCCGAGGACGAGATACGCACCGGGCTGGCGTCGGCGCTGCCGGCGTACATGGTGCCGGCCGTCTTCGTGTCCCTCGACGCCCTGCCGCTGCTGCCCAACGGCAAGACCGACCGGAAGTCGCTGCCCGCCCCGGTGCGGGCCGCGGCCCGGCCCGGCGGGGAGCCGCGTACCGCACGGGAGAGCGTGCTGTGCGAGGTCTTCGCCGCCGTCCTGGGCGTGGACAGCGTCCGTGCCGACGACGACTTCTTCGCCCTCGGCGGCGACAGCATCCTGTCCATCCAGCTGGTCAGCCGGGTCCGCGAGGCCGGCCTCGGCGTCAGCCCGCGCGACATCTTCGTCCACCGCACCCCCGAGGCCATCGCGGCAGCCGCCACCGGGGCGGACCGGGACACCGCCGCGCCGTCGGTGCCCGGTACGGGGCCGATGCCGCCGACGCCCATCGCCGCCTGGTTCCTGGAGCGGCCGGGCGCCACCGACGGCTACAACCAGTCCGGGGTGCTGCGCACTCCGGCGGGCGCGGACGAGGACGCCCTCGTCGCGTGCCTCCAGCACCTGGTCGACCACCACGACACGCTGCGGCTGCGGGTCGTGCGCGACGGCGGCGGCGAACCGGTCCTCGAGGTCCTGCCGGCCGGCGCGGTGGAGGTCCGCCGGCACTTCACCCGCGTCGATGCCGCGGGGCTCGACGCCGCCGGGATGCGCGCGGCCGTCACCGAGGCGGGCGAGAAGGCCCGCGCCAGGCTGCGGCCCGCGCGGGGGGAAGTGGTCGAGGCCGTCTGGTGCGACGCGGGACCCCGCGCGCAGGGCCGGCTCCTGCTGGTGGTGCACCACCTGGCCGTCGACGCGGTCTCCTGGCGCATCCTCGCCGCCGACCTCGCCACCGCCTGGCAGGCCGCGACCGCAGACGGCGGCCCGGCTGCCGAGCCGTCCTCGCCGGCGGGGCTGCCCGCCGTCGGCACGTCCTACCGGCACTGGGCGCAACTGCTCGCGGCCCAGGCGCGCGGCGCGGACCGCGAAGCCGAACTCCCCCTGTGGGAAGGGATGCCGGGTACGGCCGTGACGCGGCTGGGACACCGGCCGCTCGACCCCGAGCTGGACACCGCGGAGCGGACCGCCACCCTCACCACCCGGCTGCCCGCCACCTGGACCGAGCCGCTGCTCACCACCGTGCCCGCGGCCTTCCACGCCGGCGTGGACGACGTCCTGCTCACGGCGCTGTCGCTGGCCGTCAGCGCCTGGTACGCCGAGCGGGACGGCGCCGCGGGGCCGGGCACCAGGGGTGTGCTGCTCCACCTGGAGAGCCACGGCCGCGAGCAGATCGCCGACGACCTCGACCTGTCCCGTACGGTCGGCTGGTTCACCAGCCTCTACCCGGTCCGGCTCGACCCCGGCCCGGTCGATCCGCGCGGCCCGCAGCCCTTCGGCGGCGCGCTGGTCGACGGCGCGATCAAACGCGTCAAGGAGCAGTTGCGGACCATCCCCGACCACGGTGTCGGCTACGGGATGCTGCGCCACCTCAACCCGGCCGCCCGCGCCCGGCTCGCCGGCCTGCCGGAACCCGAGATCGGCTTCAACTACCTGGGCCGCTACGCCGCTTCGCACGAGGCCGCGGGCCGCGCCACGCCCGACTGGGAGGTGGTGCTCGACGGCGGCGGGCCGCGCAGCCAGGACCCGGACATGCCCGTGCACCACGTCCTCGACATCAACGCGCACACCGAGGACCTGCCGGAAGGACCGCGCCTGGTGACCCGCTGGACCTGGCCGGGCGACCTGCTCGCGGAGGAGGACGTGGAATCCCTGTCCGGCCTGTTCACCCGCGCGCTGCGCGCGGTCGCAGAGCACGCGGAACGTCCCGACGCGGGCGGCTGGACGCCGTCCGACCTTCCGCTGGTCTCACTCAACCAGGCCCAGATCGACCGACTGCAGAACAAGTGGGGTGGACGCAAGTGACCGGGTTCCAACTGGAGGACATCCTCCCGCTGACGCCGACGCAGGCGGGGATGCTCTTCCACGCGCTGTACGACACGCGCTCGGTGGACGTCTACACCGCGCAGTTCGTCTTCGACCTCGAAGGCGGCGCCGACGTCCGCGCGCTGCGCGCCGCCATCGCCACGCTGCTGCGCCGGCACGCCAATCTGCGCGCGGGCTTCCTGTACGAGGATCTCGACGAGCCCGTGCAGGCGGTGGCGGCCGAGGTGCGGGTGCCGCTGGAGGAACTGGACCTGGCCGGGGCGGACGGCGCGGAGACGGCGGAGACCGCGGAGAACCGCCTCGCGGCCTTCCTCGCCGCCGACCGCGCCCGCAGGTTCGACCTGGGCACCCCGCCGCTGATGCGGTTCACCCTGGTACGCACCGCCCACCGGCGCTACCGGCTGGTCATGACGAGCCATCACATCCTGCTCGACGGCTGGTCCATGCCGCTGCTGGTGCGCGAGCTGTTCGAGCTGTACGCGAGCGGGGGCGACGACAGCGCCCTGCCGCGCGTCGCCCCTTTCCGTCACTACCTCGCCTGGCTGGCCGCGCAGGACCGCCCCGCCGCCCTGGACGCCTGGCGCACCGCGCTGGCCGGCATCGAGGCCCCGACCCTGCTCGCCGGGCGCCGGAGCCCCGTGGCCGGGAGCGCCGCCGCAGGCACCGGCGAACTGCCCGAGACCCTGGTCCTCGACCTGGACGAGGCCACCACCCGCCGGCTGCGGGAGACCGCCCGCGCCCACCGGCTGACCTTCAACACCCTGGTCCAGGGCGCCTGGGGGCTGCTGCTTGCGCATCTCACCGGCCGCCCGGACGTCCTGTTCGGCACCACCGTCTCCGGCCGCCCGCCGGAGATACCCGGGATCGAGTCGATGGTCGGCCTGTTCATCAACACCGTCCCGGTACGGGTGCGCCCGCTGCCCGGCGAGACCCTGGCGGCGCTGCTGACCCGGCTGCAGGAGGAGCAGAGCCGGCTGCTGGGCAGCCAGCACGTGGGCCTGACCGACATACGCGCGGTCACCGGCCTGGACGAACTCTTCGACACGCTGCTGGTGTTCGAGAACTACCCGATGGACGCCGAGGCCCTGCGCTCGGCGCGGCAGAACCTGCCGGACCTCACCGTGACCGGCGTGGCCGGCACGGACGCGGCGCACTACCCGCTCACCGTGACCGTCGCCCCCGGCGACCGCCTGCGGATCACCTTCGGTCACCGGCCCTCCGCCCTCGGCGGCGATGAGGCGGTCCGCGCGGTCGCCCGGATGCGGCGGCTGCTGACGGCGCTGGCGGACGGGCTCGACACCCGCGCCGACGCGCTTCCCTTCCTGCTCGACGGCGAGCGCGACGCGCTGCTGGCCCGGGGACGCGGCGCCGCGCTGCCACCCGGTGCCACCGGGGCCGCGCTCGGCGACGCCGTCGTCCGGCACGCGGAGCGGCATCCCGGCGCGGTCGCGGTGTGCGGCGCGGGCGAGCAGTTGACGTACGGCGAACTGCACCGGCTGGCCGACGAGTTGGCCGGCGCGCTGCGCGGGCTCGGCAGCGGCGCCGAGGACGGCGTCGGCATCCTCCTGGGCCGCTCGGCCGCCGTGGTCACCGCCTCGGTGGCCGCGCTGCGCGCGGGCGCCGCCTATGTCCCCCTCGACCCGACGTGGCCGGCCGAACGGCTCGACCGGGTCGCCGAGGTGGCGGGCCTGCGCTTCCTGGTCGTGGACGAGGCCCACGCCACCCACCCGTGGGTGCGGGACCTCGGCGCCGACGTCACCGTGGTGACCGTCGACGCGGCGGGCCGCGTCCGCGCCGGCGGCCCCGCCGCGCCCGGCGCCCTCCCGGCCGCCGGCGGCGGCTCCGGGCTCGCCTACGTGATGTTCACCTCGGGCTCCACCGGCCTGCCCAAGGGCGTCGGGGTCTGCCACGCGGACATCGCGGCTCTCGCGGCCGACCGCGCCTGGGGCGGCGGGGTGGCGGACGCCGTCCTGATGCACTCGGCCTACGTCTTCGACGCCTCCACCTTCGAGATCTGGACGCCGCTGCTCAACGGCGGCCGGGTGGTCGTCGCGCCCGAGGGCGCCCTGCAACCCGCCGCGCTGCGGGATCTGGTGGCGCGGCACGGTGTGACGGCGGCGTTCGTGACGACGGCGCTCCTCAACGTCATCGCCGAGACCGACCCCGGCGCGCTCGGTCTGCTCCGCCTGGTGGCGAGCGGCGGTGAGGCCGCCGCGCCCGGCGTCCTGCAGCGCCTGGCCGCCGACCACCCCGGCACCACCGTCCTCAACGTCTACGGACCCACCGAGACGACGACCTTCGCGACCCTCCAGCACGTCGGACCCGAACACGGCGACGGCGTACCTCCCATCGGGCGCCCGCTCGACGGCGTACGCACCTACGTCCTGGACGCGTCGCTGCGCCCGGTGCCGTCCGGCGCGGAGGGCGAGCTGTACGTCGCGGGCCCCGGCGTCGCGCGCGGCTATCTGGGGCGCCCCGGTCTGACCGCCACGCGCTTCGTGGCGGATCCCTTCGCGGGCGCGGGGACGCGGATGTACCGCACAGGGGATCTCGTACGGTGGGGCGCCGACGGCGTGCTGGAGTACGTCTCCCGGGCCGACCAGCAGATCAAGCTGCGGGGCCACCGCATCGAGCCCGGCGAGATCGAGGCGGTGCTGCGCGCCCACCCCGCGGTGCGGTCCGCGTGCGTCCTGGTCCGCGAGGACCTGCCGGGCGACCGCACGCTCACCGCCTACGTCGTCCCGGCGCCCGGCGCCGCCCCGGATCCCGGGCAGCTCGCCGCGCACGTGGGACGGCGTCTGCCCGCCCCCATGGTGCCGGCCGCCGTCCACCTGCTGGACGCGCTGCCGCTGACCGCCAACGGCAAGCTCGACCGGGCGGCCCTGCCCGCGCCCGTACGGCGGGCCGCAGCGGCGGGCCGCCCGCCCCGTGGCGCCTACGAGGAGATCCTCTGCGGGCTGTTCGCCGATGTGCTCGGCACCGAGGTGGTGGGTCCCGACGACGACTTCTTCGCGCTGGGCGGCCACTCCCTGCTCGCCACCCGCCTCGCCGGCCGTATCCGTGCCGCGCTGGGCACCGAGACCGAGATCCGTACCGTCTTCGAGAACCCCAGCGTCGCCGCGCTGGCCGCAGCCCTGGAGGACGCGGGCCGCCCGGCCCGCCCCGCCCTGGTCCCGCAGGAGCGCCCCGCCGTCCTCCCGCTGTCCTACGCCCAGCAGCGCCTGTGGTTCCTGCACCGCCTCGAAGGGCCGTCCGCGACCTACAACGTCCCCTTCGCCGTACGCCTCGACGGGCCGCTCGACACCGGCGCCCTGCGCCAGGCCCTGCACGACATCGTGGTCCGGCACTCCGCGCTGCGCACCGTCTTCCCCGAACGCGACGGCGGCCCGTGCCAGCTCGTCACCGCCCCGGACGACGTCCGGGTCCCCTTCGTCCCCGAGGCCGTCGACGCGGACAAACTGCACGACCGCATCGCGGTCGCCGTCGCCGAGCCGCTCGACATCGAACGCCGGCTGCCGCTGCGGGCGACCCTGCTGCGGCTGGCCGACGACACCCACGTCCTGGTCCTGGTGATCCACCACATCGCCGCCGACGGCTCCTCGCTGGCGCCGCTGGCGGCCGACCTCGGCGCCGCCTACCGCGCCCGTACCCGCGGCGAGGCACCGACGTGGGCCGAACTGCCCGTCGACTACGCCGACTACACCCTCTGGCAACGGCGGCTGCTCGGCGACGAGCACGACGCCGACAGCCTGGTGGCACGTCAGCTCGGCTACTGGCGGCAGGCGCTGGACGGGCTGCCGGAGATGATCGAGCTGCCCTTCGACCGGCCGCGCCCCGCCGTGCCCCGGCACACCGGCGCCACCCTCGACTTCACCATCACGCGCGACACCGCCCGGCGGATCGGCGACCTCGCGCGGGCCAGCGGGTGCAGCGTCTTCATGGTGCTCCAGGCCGCGCTCGCACTCGTGCTGTCCCGTCATGGCGCGGGCGACGACATCCCGCTGGGCACGGCGATCGCCGGGCGTACGGACGAGGCCGCCACCGGCCTGGTCGGCTTCTTCGTCAACACCCTCGTGCTGCGCACCGACCTGGCCGGTGATCCCACCTTCCTGGAACTCCTGGACCGGGTGAAGGACACCGACCTGTCGGCGTACGCGCACCAGGACGTGCCCTTCGAGCGCCTGGTGGAACTCCTCAACCCGGCACGTTCGCAGAGCCACCACCCGCTCTTCCAGACCATGCTCGTCCTGCAGAACCACTCACCCGCCGCTCCGGTCGACCTGCCGGGCCTCACCGCCGCCGGAGTGCCGGCCGAGCTGGCGGCCAGCAAGTTCGACCTGTCGTTCACCTTCACCGAGACCCACGACGGCGGCGGCGCCGGGATGCGGGCGTCCGTCGACTTCGCCACGGACCTCTTCGACGAGAGCACCGTGCGCGGCCTCGCCGAGCGGCTCGTCCTGCTGCTCACCGACGTCACCGCCGACCCCGGCCGCCGACTGCGCGCCTACGACGTGCTCACCCCCGCGGAGCGCGAACGCCTCGCCGTCCAGGGGACCGGGCCGGCCGAGGAAATGCCCGCCGCCACCGTGCCCGAGCTGTTCGCCCGGTGGGTCCTGCGCACCCCGGACGCCCCGGCCGTGCGCGACGCCGCCGCCACCTTGACCTACCGGGAACTCGACGCGCGCGCCGACGCCCTCGCGCAGCGTCTGGCGGCTCTCGGGGTGCGGCCCGAGGAGCGGGTGGCCGTCGCCCTGCCGCGCGACCGCGAACTCGCCGTGGCCCTGCTCGCCGTCCTCAAGGCGGGCGCGGCCTATGTACCGCTCGACCCGGACTACCCCGCCCAGCGGCTGTCCTACATGCTCGACGACGCCCGGCCGCGGCTGCTCCTCACCACCCCCGCCGTCCGCGACCGCCTCCCGGCGACCGACGTGCCGTACCTGTACATCGGCGACCAGGGGCCGCAGGCCGCGCCCGCGGCCCCGCTTCCGGCGCACCCGGCGTACGTCATCTACACGTCAGGCTCCACCGGCCGCCCCAAGGGCGTCGTCGTGACGCACCGGGGCGTCGGCGCGATGGCCGCGACGCAGCGCGACCGGCTGCGCGTCGTACCCGGCAGCCGGGTCCTGCAGATGGCCTCGGTCAGCTTCGACGCCGCCTTCTGGGACCTGTGCATGGGGCTGCTCTGCGGCGCCTGCCTGGAGATCGACACGCGCGACGCGCTGCTGCCCGGCGCCGCCCTCGCCGCGCAGGTCCGCGACCGGGGCATCACCCACCTCACGCTGCCGCCCGCCGCGCTCGCCGTGATGCCGCCCGGGTCGCTGCCCGCCGGGATCACCGTCGTCCTCGCGGGCGAGGCCTGCACACCGGCCCTGGTGCGCGGCTGGGCGCAGGACCGGTCCGTCGTCAACGCCTACGGCCCGACCGAGACCACCGTCTGCGCCACCATGAGCGCCGTCCAGCACGCGGAGGGACCGCTCGCCCCCGACCGCACCGTGCCCATCGGCGTCCCCGTCGACGGCGCGCGCGTGCACGTCCTCGACCACCGGCTGGCCCCCGTGCCGCCCGGCGTCGTCGGCGAACTGTACGTCTCGGGCGCCGGGGTGGCCCGCGGCTACCTCGGCCGGGCCGCGCTGACCGCATCGCGTTTCGTGGCCGACCCGTTCGACCCCGCGGGCGGCCGGATGTACCGCACCGGCGACCTGGTGCGCTGGACGGGCGAGGCGGGCCTGGCCTACATCGGCCGCGTGGACGACCAGGTCAAGCTGCGCGGCTTCCGCATCGAACTCGGCGAGATCCAGGCCGCGCTGACCGCCCTGCCCGGCATCGCCGCGGCCTGCGCGGTCGTCCGCGAGGACCTGCCGGGCGACCGGCGCCTGGTCGCGTACACCGTGCCGGCCGAGGGGGCGGCGGGACCGGACGAGGCCGCGATACGCGCCCACCTGGCGTCCGCCCTGCCCGACCACATGGTGCCCTCCGCGTATCTGAGCCTGGACGCGCTGCCCCTCACCCCCAACGGCAAGACCGACCTGCGCGCGCTGCCCGCGCCCGGGCGGACCGGACCCGCCGGGGGCCGCGCGCCGCGCACCGGCCGCGAACGGGCCCTGGCCGCGGCCTTCGCCGAGACGCTCGGCGTGACCGCGGTCGGCGTCGAGGACGACTTCTTCGCCCTCGGGGGCCACTCCCTGCTGGCGGTGACCCTGGCCCAGCGCATCGAGGAGAGGTGCGGCACGCGGCTGTCCCTGCGGGCGCTGTTCTCGGCGCCCACGGTCGCGGGCATCGACCGCCTCCTGGGCGAGGGGGAGCCGGGCGGCGCAGTGCGGGGCGCGGAGGAGGTCGCCGTACCGGACCTCGCCGCCGAGGTCCGCCTCGCCGAGGGCATCACCGCCGCCGGCCGGCCCGCCCCCGCCCACCGCCCCTCTGCCCGGCCGCTGCTGAGCGGGGCCTCCGGATTCCTCGGCGCGTTCCTGCTGCGCGACCTCATCGAGACCACCGGCGGCCCGGTCGACTGCCTGGTACGCGCCGACAGCGACCGGCACGCGGCCGACCGGCTCCGGGCCAACCTGGAGCGCTACGGCCTGTGGCGCCCCTCGTACGCCCGGCTGATCCACCCGGTCCCCGGCGATCTCGCCGCCCCCGGGCTCGGCCTGTCCCCCGAGGCGCGGACGGCGCTCGTCCGCCGCCTCGGCCCGGTGCTGCACAACGGCGCCCGGGTCAACTTCGTCGCCGGCTACGGCGATCTGCGCGCGCCCAACGTCGCCGGCACCGAGGAACTGCTGCGGCTGCTCGCCGACTCCGCCTCCCCCGGGCTGCACTACGTCTCGACCACGAGCGTCTTCGCCCCGGCCGCGGGCTCCGGTCCCGCCGTCATCACGGAGTCGACCCCCAGCGGTCCGGCGTCCGCGCTGCCCGGCGGGTACGCGCAGAGCAAATGGGTCGCCGAGGGGCTGGTGGACCTGGCCCGCGAGCGCGGCCTTCCGGTGGCGGTCTACCGGCCGGGCCGGATCAGCGGCGACACCACCACGGGCGCCTGCCAGGACCGGGACCTGCTGTGGCAGCTCATCAAGGGCTGCCTCCAGGCGGAGGCCGTGCCGGACCTGCCGTCCGGGTCGACCGACTGGGTGCCCGTCGACTACGTCAGCGCCGCGACTGTGGCTCTGGTCACCTCCGGCGGGGCCGCCGACGGGGCTGCCGGCGGCGGGACTCCGGCCGGGACGTACCACCTGACCAACCCGGAAGCGCCGGGTCTCGACCGGGTCTTCGACGTCGCCGCCCGCCTCGGCCACGAGGTGCGGACCGTCCCGGTCGCGGACTGGCAGGCCCGGGTCGCGGCACAGCACGACAACGCCGCGCAGCTCTTCCTCGGCGACGAGGGCGGGGCCGGGCAGGAGGCGGGCGACCACCGCCGCTTCGACTCCGGCCGGACGGCTCGGGCCGTGGCGGACCTGGGCGTCCGCCTGCCGCCGCTGACCGACGACGTCCTGACCCGCTATCTGGCCTACGGCCACGCCACGGGCTTCCTCCCCACTCCTCCGGGAGCGGTCGTCCTGCCGTAGCCGGCGGCTGCCGGCAACAGCCGGCGGCGCGCGGCCCGCGCCGCCGGCGAGCCCCGGGCCGGCCGCCCGGGGAGGGCGGCTCCGGGGCCGGCCGTGGACGGCCCGCGGCGCCGCCGTCCGCGCCGCCCCGGGATTTGCCCTGCCCGCCGGCCGTCCGGTGTGGCATCTTCGTGGAGTCCTCGTCACCCCGCACGCCGGGGCGTCCGCCGGCGCCCGCGCCGACCGCGTGCCGGAACCGCACCGCGACGCGGGGGAAGGGGAGTTGGAGCGCAGCGCTCCGACCACGGAGGACGACCCCGGGCAGGCTCCCGGGGCGACCGCAGAACGGGCAGGAGACCGAGGCGCATGATCACCGTTGCCTACCAGGGGGAGCCGGGGTCCAACTCGGCCGCCGCGACCGCCGCCCTCCACCCCGGCAGCACGGGCCTGCCCTGTACGAGCTTCGAGCAGGCGCTGGACGCGGTGACCCTGGGCACCGCGGACCTCGCGGTGATCCCGGTGGACAATTCGGCGGCCGGGCGTGTCGCGGACGTGCACCATCTGCTGCCCGGGTCGGGCCTGTCCATCATCGCGGAGCACTTCCTGCCCATCCGCTTCGACCTGGTCGCCGTTCCCCACGGGACGCCGCAGCAGATCGAGTGCGTCCGCAGCCATGTGCACGCCCTGAGCCAGTGCCGCAAGATCCTGCGCGAGGGCGGCTGGCGGACGCTGGTCAGCCAGGACACGGCGGGCGCCGCGCGTGAGGTGGCGGAACTCGGCGACCCCCGGCACGCCGCGCTGGCCCCGCCGGCCGCCGCCCGCGAGTACGGGCTGCGCGTGGTGCGGGCCGGCGTCGAGGACGATCCGGACAACACCACCCGCTTCGTCGTCCTGTCCCGGGAACCCGTCCTCCCCGAGGACACGGGTGCCCCTACGATGTCGAGCCTGTTCTTCTGCGTACGGAACATCCCCAGCGCGCTGTACAAGGCGCTGGGCGGCTTCGCCAGCAACGCCGTGAACATCACCAAGATCGAGAGCTACCAGATGGGCGCCGGGCTGAACCCAAGCCGCTTCTACATCGAGATCGAGGGACACCCCGACGAGCCCCGGGTCGCCCTCGCCCTCGAGGAGCTGGACTTCTTCTCGTCCGAGGTACGCCTGCTGGGGGTTTACCCGGCCCACCCCTACCGCCGTGAAGGACACGAACAGTGAGAAGAACCGCCCAGGACCGGCCGCGCATCCTGGTCGTCGGTGCCGGAGTCGCCGGCCTGGCCCTGGCACACACCCTGCGCGAACAGCCGCTGGACGTCACGGTGGTGGAGCGCGACACCGCGGTCCGTACCACGGGCGCCGGCCTCTACCTGCCCGCCAACGCGGTACGGGCGCTGCACCGCCTGGGGCTCGGGGCGGCGGTGGCCCCGCGGGCCCACACCGTCTCCCGGCAGCGGCTGCTGGACCGGCGCGGGCGCGTCCTGTCCCAGTTCGAACTCCGCGGCATATGGGGGGAGGTCGGGGACTGCCTGTCGATCGGACGGCGGGAACTCCACGAGGCGCTCTGGTCCGCCTTCGACACCTCGGCCGTCCGGCTCGGCGCCGCCGTCGCACAGGCCGACGCGGACGGCGGCGTCACCTTCGAGGACGGTTCCACGGAGCGGTACGACCTGGTGGTCGGCGCGGACGGCGTCAACTCGGCGGTGCGGCGCAGCGTGTTCGAGCAGCCGGAGCCGCGCTTCCTGCGGCAGGTGTGCTGGCGGTTCATCGCGCGGTCCCCGCGGATCGGGCCGACCGCGGACTGGACCGTACGCCTGGCGGACTCCGGGCGGGCGTTCCTGACGGTCCCGCTCGGCGGCGAACGCGTCTACTGCTACACCGAGATCTCCAGCAGCACGCCCGAACCGCCGTCCGGCGACTGGCGAGCGCTGTTCGCCGACTTCACCGCCCCCGGCACGGAGCTGCTGGACCAGGGCGCCGACGCCCACTTCGCGCCCCTGACCGAGATCGACAGCGCGGACTGGACCCGCGCCCGTACCGTACTCGTCGGCGACGCCGCCCACGCCTGCTCGCCCAGCATGGCCCAGGGCGGGGCGATGGCGCTGGAGGACGCCGTCGTCCTGGCCGAGGTGGTGCGCGAGGCCGTGGCCGAGGGCGCGGAGATCGCCGGGGCGCTGGCCGGCTACCAGGCCCGGCGGGCCGGGCGGATCAGGTGGGTGCTCGACCAGAACCACCGCCGGGACAGGACGCGCGGTCTCCCCACCCCGCTGCGCAACTTCACCCTCCGGGTGGGCGGCGAACGCCTCTTCCGGGCCAACCACGCCCCCCTGCACGCCGAGCCCTGAGCCGGCCGCCCCCCTGAAACCAGGAACCGCGGGACTCGTTTCCTCCGGTGAAGGCATGCGCCGACCCGACGATCCCAGGGGGTTCCCATGACGGTTTCCGCGGACTCGATCGAATCGATGGAGCAGCTCAGCGTGGTCTGGCGCGCCATGGTGCTGGACCGGGATCCGGCCGCGGACGTGCGGGACCTGCCCGGCATCGCGGTGCGCTGGGCGGACTGCCGGTTCGCTTTCTGGAACTGCCTCACGCTGACCGAGGCCGGCGCGGACACGCGGCTGCTCGGACAGCGCCTGGGCCAGGCGGCGGAGATCATGCGGGCCAAGGGGCAGCCGGGCTTCCTGTGGCTCTTCGAGGACCTCCTCGACGACGGGGCGCGCGCGGCGCTCGGGGCCGCCGCCGAGCGCGCCGGCCTGGAGTACGCCTTCCCCGGCATCGGGATGGCCGGCGACCTGCTCCCCGTCCCGGAACCGGCCCACCCCGACCTGACGTTCGTGCGCGTGACCACCGACGAGCACCTGCGGGCGTACGCCGACCTCAACTCGCGCGCTTACGGCTTCCCCCTGGAGGACGGCAGGGACGGACTGGTCGGCTCCGCGATGTGGAAGGACCGGGTCCACGCCTACCTCGGGCTGCGGGACGGAATCCCGGTGACGTGCGCCGGGACGGTGGAGGCGGACGGGCGCCTCTTCGTCGTCCTGGTCGCCACGGCCCCGGAGTGGGAGCGCAGGGGCTACGGCGAGACGGTGACGCGCAAGGCGCTCCACGAGGGCGCCCGGGCCACCGGCCTGACCCGCGCCACCCTGCACGCGACCGTCGCGGGCACGCCTGTCTACCCGCGTATCGGCTTCACGCCGAATTCGCCGGTCCACTTCTACGGCCTCAAGGGGTGAGGCCGGCCGGTGGCCGCCACCGTGCCGGCGGGGCGCCCGCGCCGCACTGCCCTTCGCCGAGGGTGCGGGGGCGCCTCCGCGCGCCGCACGGGTGCCGGTGAGCGCGATTGCGTGAGCGCGGCGCGCGGCGTGGCCCCGGGGGCGTCCGTACGTCGCGCGCGGAGGTTAGCGCCCTTCCGGGGCGCGGCGGGGGCGGCGCCGCGCCGCCCCGTGTGGGGGCGCGGCGGGCGGGGCGGGGGGGGGGGGGGGGGGGGGGGGGGGGGGGGG
>NZ_JAJSYW010000005.1:0-69147 GCF_036815005.1 Streptomyces sp. IBSBF 2435
GTGCAGGCGCCGAGGGTGGGGAGGGTCAGCAGGCCGTCGTGGACCGGGACGTCGGCGGTGAAGCGCAGGCCCGCGCGGGCTGCCGCCGCCGCCGCGAGGGCGCCGAGGTAGGCCAGGGCGGCGGCGGGCCGCCGCGGCGGGCCGGGCGCGCCCAGCGCGCGCAGGGCGCGTTCGGCCCAGGCGCCGGTCATCGGGTAGTGGACGACGCGGCGGGCGGCGGCCGGGTCGGCGCGCTCCGCCGCGGCCAGCAGCCGCCAGTCCGCCAGCACCCGGGCCGCCGCGGCGGGCGGCAGCGCGCCGGGCGGCGCCTCGGCGACGGCGTCGAGCAGCGCGCGCAGCGTGAGCAGCCGGCGGCGGCGCTGCTGAGCGACCAGCAGGTCCAGGGCGTCGGCGTCGCCGCCGCTGCCGCCGAGGGCGCGGAGCACGTCGTCGGGCACGGTCACCGGACCACCTCCCGGGGCGGGTGGCCGCCGGCGCCGGCCGCCGACGCGAGCCGGGACCCGATGTGCCGGATCAGGAACGCCAGGTCGGCGCAGTACACCGAGCGGTTGCGGAAGCCGCTGCCGGCCAGATAGCGGTGGGCGTAGTGGCCGCCGCCGCAGACGGTGACCAGCGGGCAGGCACGGCATGCGGCGCCGAGCGCGGCCAGGCCCGCCTGGCGGGCGGCGACCCCGGGGTGGGCGAGCACGTCGTCGAAGCTGTTGCGGAAGACGTCCATGCCGGTGGCGGCGGCGCCCTCGTACGCGGATTTCAGCGAGTCGACCTGCTCGATGCTGCCGTCGGTCTCGACGACGGCCGCGGTGAACGGCTGGAGGCCGAGACGTTCGGTGGCCGCGGGCACACCGAGCAGCAGCGCGACGCACTCCTCGAACAGCCGCACCCTGGTCTCCCGGCGGTCCGCCCGCCACCAGCGGTCGAAGACGGCGGTCAGCCAGCGGCCGTACGGCGCCGGGTCCGCGGCCGGCGCGGGCAGCCCCGGCGGCGGCGTCGTCCAGTTGCCGTGCGGCAGCAGCAGGTCGATCGCGGGCGGCGCGAAGGCCAGCAGCGAGTCGTAGACCTCGACCGGGTCGTGCCGCAGGTCCACCACGCACAGCACTCCCGCGTACGCCTCGGGCGCGGTCGCCGCGAGCAGCCGCAGCCCGGCCGCGGCGGCGGGCCACCCGGGGCGGCCCGCAAGGTCAACCCGGGCCGCGTTGTGCGCGGGACGGCCGCCGTCGAGGCTGACGCCGACGCGTATACGCGCGTCACGCAGACGGGCGACGCGGTCCGGGGTGAGCAGGGTGGCGTTGGTCTGCACGCTCGCGTGGACCCTGGCCGGCACGGTGCGCCGCAGCCGCTCGACGTCGGCGGCGAGCCGGTCGGCTCCGGCCAGCAGCGGTTCGCCGCCGTGCAGGACGACGGCGACGTCGCGCAGCCGGTGGGTGGCGGCGTGCTCGGCGATGCGGTGCGCCGTGCGCTCGGCGACGCGGGGGGCCACCGCCCGGGGGCGGTGGCGCCAGCCCTGGTCCTGGGCGGCGTAGAGGTAGCAGTACGTGCAGGCGAGGTTGCACCGGCTGTGCGCCTTGATGATGAACTGGCGGATCGGTTCTGCGGGTCGCGCCGCGGGTTGGTGGTGGGTCACGTCGCCTCCCCGTGCTCAGGGCCGCCCCGGTGGCCCCCGCGGTTGTTCCCGCCGGGTAACCCACCGCAAACGCCCGGCCGGCGTTTTGGCCGTAACCCATCTCCCCGCCCGGCCGCGGCCCGGTGGTGGCTGGTCGCGCGGTCGCCCGCTGCGGCAGAGCACGTCCCTGCAGGGGCTCGGGGGACTGCGCGCCCAGCCGCGGTGCAGCCGCAGGCGAATCGCCACCGCAAGTGGCACCCCCCTCAGGGGCGCGGGGAACTGCGCGACCAGCCCCCGCCGGGGAAAGGAGCGACGCCACCGCAAGTGGCACACCCCGGAGCCGCGGGCAAGCGCGCAGCACAAGCGGCACTCGCCCCGGGGCCGGGGCCGGGACTACATCGAGTTGTCGAAGCCCCAGAGCGCTTCGCCGCCCGGCGCGGCAACGCGGTCGCGAAGGTCGCTGACCAACGCGGCCAGCACCGGATGCTCAACCGTCCGCAGCGCTTCAAGGTCGAGTCCGAGGATGTCGGGTGCGGACGCCCCGTCCGCACCCTCCACCCCGCCCCGCGCGGGCTCTTCTTCCATCACGGACCTCCGTGTTCCATACGCGCCGTATTCAGACGTCCCGGTTGAGCGCGGCCAGGCGCTCAACGGTCTGGCGGCCGAAGTCGCCGCCCTCGTCCGGGAGTTGCCGCCAGCCGGCCAGCGCGGCGCGGTACGCGTCGGCCGCGGCCCTGGTGCGGCGGGCGAATTCGTACACCACGCCACGCCAATGATGCGCCTGTGCGGCGAGCCACACCATGGGGCGCGACTGCGAGGGGCGGGCCGCGGCTGCCGCGCCGGCGGCCTCGGCCGCGCGCCGGTAGGCGTCGGCCGCGAGGTCGAGGCGTTCCGCGCGCCGCGTGTGCACGTATCCGAGCCGGTGCACCTCGCCCAGCTCGAAGTTGATCCTGGCCCGCTGGCTCGGGTCGATCGCGGGCTGCACGGCCCGGCTCAGTACGTGCTCGGCCTCGCGCAGGTCGACCAGGTCCCCTTCCGCGGTGTAGCGCAGCACGAGTGCCCGGCCGAGCATCAGCAGCCGCGCGGGCAGCCGCAGGTCGTCCGCGGCGGTCTCCATGCGGCAGTCGCGCAGGACCAGAACGGCCCGGTTGACGAAGAGTTCGCCGCCGGGGAGCGCGGCCCGGTCGAGCAGGGCGGCGCCCCACTCGGCGACGAGGTCGCTGTATTCAGGGCGGTCGCGCGGGGTGAGCCGGCAGGCTTCCGCGAACCGCCCGGCGGCTGCCTCGAGTTCGCCCGGCGGGCCGCCCTCGGTGTGCCGGGCGACCCTGATCCGGCCGGCCCTGGCGAGGATCGCGGCCCGCAGCAGGCGGTCCCGGGTCTCGCCGAGCGCGCGGTCGACCAGCTGCTGTGCGGCGGGCAGCCGGCCGCCGGCCGTCACCAGGGCGTCGACGAGGGCGAGGATGGCGGCGACGAGTTCTTCGGGCGCGGCGTCCTCGCGTTGCAGTGCGTCGAGGCCGGCCTCGAAGGACGCGGCGGCGTGCTCCGCGCAGACCTGTTCGCGTTCCCGGTCGAGGGCGGCGCCGGCCAGCCGGAGCAGGGCGCGGCCGTGGGCGAGGGCGAGTTCGCTGGGGCGGTCGTCCGAGGGCGGCCAGGAGTCCGCGAAGGCTTCGAGCATGCCGACGGTCTCTTCGAGGAGTACGGCGTCACCGCTGATCAGCCACTGGTCCTCCAGCACCTGGACGCGCTCCAGGGTGGCGGCGAGCACTTCGCGGCGGCCGAGCCCGGGGGACGCGCAGACGGCGGTCAGTTCGCGGTCGGCGCGGCGCAGCAGTTCGAGCGCGGCCCGGGTGTCGCCGACGGCGGCCCGGTCGTCGGCGGAGGCACGCAGCACCGCGGCCCTGACCGCGCGGGCCTTGATCGAGCCGGGGTGGGCGGCGGCGGTCTCCGCGGCGTCCTGGGCCTCGCGCAGCAGTCCCGGGCCGCCGCGCAGCCGCCACAACCGGATCAGCTGTTCGGCCAGTTCGCTCCACAGCTCCGGGTCGGTGCCGAGCCGGAACTCCTCGGCGGCGGCCCTGCGCAGCATCTGCACGGCTTCCATCAGGTTCTGCACCATGCCCTCGTCGCGGAATTTCGCGACGAGCTCCCTGGCCCGCAGGACGACACCGGAGGTGCCGCTCGTCCCGGCGACCGGCAGGGCACCCAGGCTGCGGCTGCCGGCCAGCGGCACGAAGCGTTCCAGGACGCGGGCGGCGACCTCGGCGAAGGGCTGCTGGGAGTCGACGCCGACGGCGGCGCCTTCGGCGCGGGCGGTGTCCCGGGCGGCGGAGGCGACCGCGGCGTCGGAGACGGCGTCGCTCGGCCCGTCGGTGAGCTGGGTGATGGCCAGGGCGGGGAAGTTGGGGCCGCTGCGGCCGAAGCGCTGCTCGACGTATTCGGAGCAGTGCTTGAGCACCAGGCGGGCCTCGTCCAGGCCGAGCGGCCCGAGCAGTACGTCGCGGATGCCGGGGGCGAACTCGTACCACCGGTGGTCGTCGTCCTCGGCGCGTACGACGAGTCCGCTGAGCAGCACTTCGGCCAGCTCAGCGGGTCCTGAGTCGGGCAGCATGGTGCGCTGGACGAGCTGCATGACGGGCAGGAAGAGCGGGGCCGCGGACAGGTAGACGGCGAGCTGGGCGGCGGCCGGGGAGGCGGCGGAGCGGAAGCGGCCGACCAGGATGGCGGGCGGCAGGCTCGCGCCGCGCGGCCTGGCCGGGCTCACGGGCTGGTCGGAGCGCACCCAGCCGACGGCAGCCGCCACCTCGCCGGCGCCGGTGCCGGCCAGCAGCCGCGCCCACGCGCCCAGCGCCTGGGCGGTGGGCGGGAGTACGGGCACCGGCAGCGCGTCGCCCGCGGGCGGTGAGGTGAAGCCGCCGGCGCCGGCCGAGAAGCGCAGCGGCGCGGCGGGCAGCGGGCCTTCGGCCCGGTGCAGCACCCCGTAGGAGACCGGCAGCCGGGTGCGCGACCACAGGCGGGCGGGCAGCGGCTGGAGCACGGCCACCGGGCCGTGTCCGGCGAGCCGGTGCAGCAGCCGGTGCGCCTGGCCCGAGCGCCACAGCGGCCCGGCGCAGTCGCTGACCAGCAGGGTGATCCGGCGTCCTGTGGGGTCGCCGAGCTGGTCGGCGGAGCGCAGCGCGGACGGCTCGGGGTCGAAGCGGCCGCTGACGGCGGGGGCGCCCTCCGGGGTGGCGTGCAGATGCCGGACCAGCACCTCGCGGAAGGCGCCGAGGCGTTCGAAGACACCGCCGAGTTCGCGCAGCATCCGCTCCCAGACGTACATCGAGGAGGAGGCGTCCATCAGCAGCTGCATGGAGGCGTTGCCGCGCCTGACCGGGCGGAAGACCGGCAGCAGCAGTCCGCCGGCCCGGGCGGTGCGGTCGGCGGTGGCGGATTCGTCCAGGGTCACCCGCAGCGGCCGGGCGGGGCTGCGGTAGCGCTGCAACGGCCGCAGCGCCGACTGGAGTTCCAGCAGCCGGGGCAGCGCGGTGGCCTCCGGGACGGCCACCGTGGGGCCGCCGGGTCCCGCGTGGCTGCGGCCGGGTTCGGCCACGCCGGGGTAGAGGTCGACCATGCCGGCGTCGTCCCGCTCGGGCGGGACCAGCCGCCTGCCGCCCCCGTCGGTGCCGTCGGCCGGGACCTGCGGCAGGTCGCCGGGCGCGCCGCCCGAGCCGCCCGCGCCGTCGTGGGCGGGGTCCCGCGGCCGGCCGGCCGGGACCGGGGCCGGCTCGGTCGGCGCCGACCAGCGGGCCAGCCAGAGCGCGTCGGCCAGTTCGCCGGTGCCGGGTTCGAGGCCGGCCCGGGTCAGCCTGCCGACGAGTTCGGCCAGCGGGTCGGGCGGGGGCGGTTCGCCGGTGGCGTCCCGCGCGAGTGGTTGCGGCTGCTGGGCTCTCGGGTTCGGCTCGGCGTCCACTGCTGCCTCACCTGGGCCGGTCGAGCCGCTGGATGAGCATGTCCGCGAGCCGGGAGCGGGTGGGCGGCGCCGCGTGGTGGGTGAGGTAGATCGCGTTCAGCAGCTGGTCGGTGGCCAGCAGTTCGCTGCGGGAGCGGTCCAGGAATCGGGTCACCAGGTCCTCGCCCACGGTGGCCGCCTCCTCGCCGAGGTGGGCGCGTACGACGGTGGACAGCCGCTGGTGGTCGGGGCGGTCCAGCTCCAGGTGGATACAGCGGCGCAGCAGCGGCGCGGGGAAGTCCCGCTCGCCGTTGCTGGTGAGGATCACGAAGGGGAAGGCGCGGCAGCGGACCCGGCCCTCGCTGATGGTGACCTTGGCGCCGTCGTCGGTGAGGACGTCGACCTGCGGCTCGCGTTCGGAGAGGCGTTCGAGTTCGGGGATGCCGTACTCGCCCTCCTCCATCACGTTCAGCAGGTCGTTGGGCAGGTCGATATCGCTCTTGTCCAGTTCGTCGATCAGCAGCACCCGCGGTTTGGCGGTGGGCAGCAGCGCGGTGCCGAGCGGGCCGAGCCGGATGTAGCTGCCGATGCCGCCGGGCGGGGCGGTGCCCGTGTTGGCGGCGATCTGGGTGTCCTGCAACCGGGCGATGGCGTCGTAGCGGTAGAGGCCGTCCTGCAAGGCGCTGCGGCTGACGATCGGCCAGTGCAGCACGCGGCCCAGGCCCAGTTCGTACGCGACGGCGTGCGCGAGGGTGCTCTTGCCCGTGCCGGGGCTGCCGGTGACCAGCAGCGGGCGGCGCAGGTACAGCGCCGCGTTGACCATCTCCAGCTCCTCGGGGCTGGGCCGGTGCATCTCGGCCATGTGCCGGTACGCGCCGAGTCTGCGGGCCGACGAGCTGTCGGGGCCCGGACCGGCCGCGACCAGCGGGCCGCCGTCGAAGTCCCGCCAGGGCGGGGGCTCGGGGAGTCCGTCTATCCGGGTGTGGGGCTCGCCCGTACCGCGGTAGATGAGCCAGTCGCCCGACGGGCCGGTCTCGGTCGTCTCACTCACCTCGATACCTCGCAATCCCTCGTCACGGTGTCTCCAACGGCTCGTCGGTCCCGGGCAGCGGCCGGGTCGGATCGTGGTAGAAGATCATCAGATCGGCGGACCAGAACTTCTCCGGCACCCCGTCGTCGGCCCCGGCCCGCAGCTCCGCCAGTACCCGCGGCAGCCGGCCCGCCGACCTCGCGGACCGCACCTCGCGGACCATGCCGCGGTGGAAGTCCCCGCACATGGACTCCTGGGCGAGCGGCTGCCGCCGCCACAGGGCGACGCTGTAGCCGCTGCGGACGATCCGGTGCAGCGACTCGGGCACGGTGGCGGCGCTGCGGCAGAGCACCGGAAGCGTGTCGCGGGGGCGGGCGCGCAGGTCGCTCTCGTCGGGCAGCGGGCTGGGGACGCCCTCATCGCAGTCGAGGATGTCGGGGCGGAGCGGCTGCTCGTGCAGGGCGCGCCAGCGGGCGGCGCGCTCGTCGGCCTCCGGCCGCTCCTCCGCGGGCATGTCGGTGCGGCGGATCACCACCGGGCGGTCGGCGCCGATGCCGAGCAGCCGGATGTCGGCGAAGCGGCCCACCAGGGCGCCGGGGACGGCCAGCTGGATGACAGCGGGGACGCCGGAGGCGTCGCAGCGGCGGAAGGCCTCGCGCAGCGGTTCACGCAGCCGGCCGGCCAGCGCCTCAAGGTCCGTACCGCCGAACTCCTCCTCGACGCAGTCCACCTCGCCGCTCTCCGGCACCGCGCTGACCCGCCAGTCGTAGTGGCCGGGCTCCCAGCCGCGCGGGAAGATCTCCACCAGGGCCTCGGGGCCGTGCCGCAGCGCGGGCAGCAGGTCCAGGACGGCCATGCCCCTGACCCGCAGCCGGCTCTTGCGCTCGTCCACCAGGGTGCGGCGGAACAGCCGGCTGAGCGTGTCGGCGGCGCCCGCGGTCTGCTGGGCCCAGCCCCACAGGGCGCGTTCCGCCGACTCGTCGGTGGCGCCGACCCGGTCGGCGGTGGCGGCGTGCACGGCGTACCGCAGCACCGCCTCCAGTTCCGTGGTGCCGCGCCGCAGGTCGTAGAGCAGTCCGAGGCCGTCGCGCCAGGCGCGGGGGGCGACCGGCAGGCCCTGGACGGGGCCGCCGCGGACCGCGCCGACGATGTCCTGGAGGCTGCGCGCGTCGGCCGGCGGCGGCAGCTGGGCCAGCAGCCCGAGCAGCCAGGTGCGCTGGCCCGGGGTGAGGGCGCGGCCCGCGCAGGCGCCGATCTCGATGTGCGCGTCGGTCCAGGTGCCGCCGTCGTTGCGGACGAAGGCGTGCCGATCGGCGTGGTGCAGGTCGTGCGCGGCCATCACCCGGTGGTAGAGGTCGGACGCCGGGTCGCCCTGGTCGGCGGGCAGCCTGCGTAATTGCTGGATGCCGACCGCGAGGCCGCCGTCCTTGCCCTGCCTGCGGGCCTTGAGCACCCCGATGACCTCGCCGCGCACCAGGTCCACCACGGGCCCGCCGGACACGCCGTGCGGCATCTCGTCCTCATTGCCGAGCTTGAGCACGCCGGTGGTGCCGACCTGGCCGCTGATGGTGCACCTGCCGTTGTACGACTCCACCTCGTCGGTGCCGGGGGTGTAGCCGAAGAAGGCCACCTGGTTGGTGGTGTACGCCTTGGTGGTGCGCTCGGTCAGCCATACGCACGGGTGGTCCACCGGGTCGAGCAGCCGGATCAGCGCGAGGTCGGGTGCTGGCCAGCTGCCGCCGTCGTGGCCGGCGGGCTCGGCCCACTCGACGACGCCGTTGAGCATGCGACCGCCCCAGCCGACCGTGACCTCGCGCGCCGCCGGCTGCCCCACGCCCGCCGCCTCCTCCGCCTGGTCCGCGCTCCGGCATGCCACATGGGCGCAGGTCAGCACCCAGTTCGGCGCGACGAAGAAGCCGCTGCCGAAGAGCGGGTGGCCGGGCTTCGCACCATGGATACGGACGGTCGCCTCACGGACCAGCGGGACGAGGGTCTCGGCCGGGTCGATGGGGTCGAGCTCATCGCTCCGCGGTGTCACCCCGCTCCCCCCATGCCGTTCCTCGCACGTGTCGCACCCGTAGCAGCGGTCAGCGCGTCCATGCCACCCCCCACTGGCCGATCACTCCCGAAAGGCTAGTGCCTGGCGGTGCCCGCGCGAGGCCCTTCGGGCAACTCCTATCCTTGTCCGGTCCGTCCCCGTCCTTCGCTGTTCTTCCCCGTCCGGCGACTGTCCCACCCCTGTTTCAGGAGCAGATCTTGTACTTCACCGACCGCGGCATCGAGGAGCTGGCAGACCGGCGCGGAGAGGAGGAGGTCACGGTCGAGTGGCTCGCGGACCGGCTCCGCGAGTTCGTCGACCTCAATCCCGAGTTCGAGATTCCCGTCGAGCGGTTCGCCACGTGGCTCGCCCGCCTGGACGAGGACGAATAGGTCCCCGGATGCCCCACCCGCCCCGCCGGGCGCGCCGTATCCCGCGCGACCACGACGGCGGCGCGGGCGACTGCGACACCCTCACCCCGGCAGGGGGGATTGCTTGACTTCCCGCGGACGCGATATATCGTGTTGCGGAGGGACGCGATATGTTGCGTCAAGCCCGGCGGTCAAGGAGGGGCACGATGGACCGGACTGTCACAGAACCCGGGAAGTTCGAGTTCGAGGACACCGTAGACACGCTCTGTGTCCGCATCGTCGGCGGCGCCGTCAATGTGGTCGGCGTGGACGAGGGGCCTGCCCGGCTGGAGGTCACCGAGATCGACGGCCCGCCGCTCAAGATCGAGCGGCGCGGCGCGACGCTGACCGTCGCGTACGACGACCTGAGCTGGAAGGGCCTGCTCAAGTGGCACGACCGGCACGGCTGGCGCCGCCGCGCGGTGATCTCCCTCGCCGTGCCGCAAGGCACCTCCGTGGAGGTCGGCGTGATCGGCGCGGGCGCGGTGATCTCCGGGATCAGCGGCTCCACCGTCGTCCAGGGCGTGAACGGCGACACCACGCTCGTCGGCCTGACCGGGCCGGTGAAGGCCAACACGGTCGGGGGCAATGTCGAGGCGCAGTCCGTGTCCGGCGACCTGCGGGTCAACACCGTGTCCGGTGACCTCACCGTCGTGGAGGGCAGCGGCTCCGAGGTCAGGGCGGACTCGGTCAGCGGCAGCATGGTGCTGGACCTGGACCCGTCGGCCGGCGCGCAGATCCAGCTGACCACCGTGTCGGGCGAAATCGCCATCCGCATCCCGGAGCAGGGCGACGCCGACGTCGACGCGAACACCACCAGCGGCCATGTGTCCTGCGCCTTCGAGGAGTTGCGGGTGACCGGCCTGTGGGGGGTCAAGCGCATCAGCGGCCGGTTGGGCTCGGGGGGCGCCAAGCTCAAGGCCACCACCGTCTCGGGCGCGATCGCCCTGCTGCGCAGGCCTCCGCTGGAGGACGCGCCGTCCTTCCGGAAGGACATCTGACATGGCGCCCGTCTTCGCGCACGGCCGGCTGCGGCTGTATCTGCTCAAGCTGCTGGACGAGTCGCCGCGGCACGGCTACGAGGTGATCCGGCTGCTGGAGGAGCGTTTCCAGGGGCTGTACGCGCCCTCGGCCGGCACGGTCTACCCCCGGCTGGCGAAGCTGGAGAAGGAGGGCCTGGTCACCCACTCCACCGAGGGCGGCCGCAAGATCTACGCCCTCACCGAGGAGGGCCGCGCCGAACTGGCCTCCCGGGCCGGCGAGATCGCCGGGCTCGAAGCGGAGATCCGCGAGTCGGTGTCCACGCTGGCCGCCGAGATCCGCGAGGACGTGCGCGGCGCGGCCGGCGACCTGCGCCGGGAGGTGCGGGCCGCGGCCCAGCAGGCACGGGCGGCCCGGCCGGACGACGGGCGGGCGTACAAGGACGCCAGGCAGGAGTGGAAGGAGCAGGCCCAGCGCGCCAAGGAGGAGAGCCGCAGGGCCAAGGAGGAGGCGCGGGCCGCGCGCCGGCAGGCGAAGGCCGCGCGGGACGCGATGGACAGCGCCAGGGACGAGGTGCAGCGGATCGCCCGGCAGGTGCAGGACCAGGTCCAGGCGCATTCGCGCGGCGGCGACTGGCAGGCCGGGCTCCGTGACGGCCTGGCGGAACTGACCAGGGAGCTGGGCCAGTTCGGTGCCGCCGCCGGCCCTCCTGGCGCGGGCGCGCCGGGTCCTGGGCCGATGGACGTCCCGACCACCTCGTGGGCGCAGCCGCCGTATCCGGCCAAGGACGAGGCGGCGGGTGCGGACGACGGCCCGCCGTCCGCCGACCCGGTGCGCGACCTGGAGCGGCTGCTCGACCGCTTCCGTGACGACGTGCGCGACGCGGCCCGTGACCTCGGCGTGGACGACGCCCAGTTGCGCGAGGTCCGGCGCCATCTGTCGGCGGCGGCGGCGTCCATCACCGCCACGCTGCGCGCCGGCGGCCGGCCGTGAGCGCGGTCAGCCGCTGGTGAGCACGATCTTGCCGAACACCTCGCCGCGCTCCAGCTGTTCGAAGCCCTCGCGCGCCCGGTCCATCGGCAGGACCGTGTCGATGACCGGCCGTACGCCGGTGGCCGCGCAGAAGCCGAGCAGGTCCTCCAGCTCGTCCTTGGTGCCCATCGTCGAGCCGATGACCCGCAGTTCGAGGAAGAAGATCCGGTTCAGCCCGGTGGCGGCCGGGTCCACGCCGCTGGTGGCGCCGGAGATGACCAGGGTGCCGCCGGGGCGCAGCGACTTGACCGAGTGCGACCAGGTCGCGGCGCCGACCGTCTCGATGACCGCGTCGACCCGCTCCGGCAGCCGCCCGCCGGGCTCCACGACCGCGTGCGCCCCCAGCTCCAGCGCCCGCTGCCGCTTGCCCGCGTCCCGGCTGGTGGCGTAGACCCGCAGGCCCGCCGCCTTGGCCAGCACGATCGCGGCGGTGGCGACCCCGCCGCCCGCGCCCTGCACCAGGACCGCGTCCCCGGGGCGTACACCGGCCTGGGTGAAGAGCATGCGGTACGCGGTCAGCCAGGCCGTCGGCAGGCAGGCCGCCTCCTCGAAGCTCAGCGCGGCCGGCTTGGGCAGCACGTTCCAGGCCGGCACGCTGACCCGCTCGGCCAGGGTGCCCTGATACCGCTCGGTGAGCAGCGACCGGCGCTCGTCGGGGCCCACCCCGTGGCCGGTCTGCCCGATCACCGAGTGCAGCACCACCTCGTTGCCGTCCTCGTCCACCCCGGCCGCGTCGCAGCCGAGGATCATCGGCAGATTCTCCTGCCCGAGCCCGACCCCGCGCAGCGACCACAGGTCGTGGTGGTTGAGCGACGCGGCCTTCACCGTGATCGTGCTCCAGCCCTCCCGCGTGCCGGGCTCCGGGCGCTCGCCCAGCTCCAACCCGCTCAGCGGCTGCTCTGCGTCGACACGTGCGGCGTATACGGCGAACATCCCCCGACGCTAACGCATCGGCGCCCGCCGCCGGGCCTCATCCGCGGTCCCCGCCGCTGCCGCCGTCGCCGCCTGTCAGCCCGAATCCGGCGCTCACCAGGAGCGGGGCCAGCGAGTCGGCCGTGACCGCGAAGGCGGGCTGCGACGCCCCGCCGGGCACCAGGGTGCCGATCACCTCGCCGAGTTCGTTGAGCAGCGGGCCGCCCGCCGCGGCCGGGGCCAGCCGCAGGTCGGTCCGGTACACCTGGAGGCCGTGCTCGGGAAACGGCTCGAACTTCTCGATGATCCCGGGGCGCAGCACCTCGCCGGGCGCCGCCGCCCAGACCAGGTCGCCGATGTGGGTGAGCCGCGGGAATCCCAGCCGCAGCGGCGGGGTCGGCACCGGCCGGGCCAGCAGCAGCACCGCCGTGTCGATGGCGGAGGCGTCGGGCAGGAAGGCGTGCTGTACGGTCCGCGGCCCGTCCGCCAGGCGCACCACCGTGGCCGTGCGGTCCGCCGCCAGCCATCTGCGGCTGGTCACCACATGGCGGTCGGAGACCAGGAAGCCGCTGCCGTCGCCGACCCGGACGAGCGCTGCGCCGGCCGCCGCCGCGAACCGCTCGGGCCGCGCGGGGTCGCGCACCACGGCCGGCAGCCTGGCGGCGTCTTCGAGCAGGAACCGCCGGTAGCCCTCGGCGTCGCCGACGCCGGCCAGGCAGCGCAGCCGCCGCCGCAGGTCCTCCGGCAGTGCCGGCGGCTCGGCCAGTTCGTCGAGCGCGCGCAGCGCGCGGCCGTGGTCGCCGGCGTCGTGCAGGGAGCGGAAGCGCCGCAGCGGGTCGCGGTCGATCGCGGCGAGCGAGGCGAGCACGTCGTTCCAGCGGGCCATCCGCGCCATGCCCCGGCGCATCCGCCCGAGGCGTTCGCCGAGCTGGTCGGCGAGGTGCCGCCCCGCGGGGATCCGGTCCACGGAGCCGGGCAGCGCGAGGTAGTCCCGCACGGTGGTCAGCAGATCGAGCAGCGGGCCGCGCAGCGAGAGCAGCTCGTTCTCCAGCTCGGCCGACTCGGGGCCGTACATCTCGGCCAGTACGCGCTGGGTGGCGGCGTCCACCGGCTCGTGGGAGGGCCGGTGGGCGCTCAGCCGCTCCCGGAACTCCCGGCACACCCGCTCGCAGTCGTCGTCCGCGCCCTCGGCCAGCTCCCGCAGCTCCCGGTGGATCCGCTCCACCTCGCGCTGGTCCAGGTGCCGTTCCGACATGGCCCTGATCTCCTGCGGCGAGAGCAGCGTCGTGTCGGTGAAGTCGACGGACCGGCTCCTCCCCGTCCCCTTGTCCGTCGCGGTGACCGTCAGGACGCAGCTGGCGTCGAATTCGAAGGTCACCTCGATCTGCGGTTCCCCCATGGCCAGCGGCGGGATGCCGGTGAGCGGGACGACGCCGATCCGCGAGCGCGGGTCGAGCTGTCCGTTGTAGACCTCGATCCGCACCTCCGACTGGTTGTCGGTGACGGTGGTGAAGACGTCGGAGCGCTTGACCGGGATCTTGGTGTTGCGCTCGACCAGGACGGAGAAGCCGTCGCTGCCGTCGTCCTTGAGTACGGCGATGCCCAGCGGGAAGGGCGTGACGTCCAGCAGCAGGCTGTCCTTGAGGTGCCCGGTGAGCGCCGCCCCCTGGAGGGCCGCGCCGCACGCCACGGCGGCCCGCGGGTCGGCCAGCACCGTGCGCTTGAGGTCGAAGACCCGCTCGACGGCCCCGCTGACCAGCGGCGAGAGCATCGGGCCGCCGACCAGGACCAGGTGCTCGGCGGGGACCGCCATGTCGGCCCGCATCTTCTTGCACACGTCCCGCAGGGTGCGCAGCGAGCCGGCCAGCAGCCGGGCCAGCTCGGCGCGGTCGAGGGCGACGCGGACCTCGGAGCGGCCGAGGAAGGCGTTGAGGGTGTATTCCGCCTCGTCCTGCGAGGACAGGGCGATCTTGAGGTGCTCGGCGGCGAGCGCCAGCCGGCGCCGGGTCCGGCCGCCCGAGGGGACGTCCAGGCCCTGTGCCCGCAGCTGTTCCGCGAGTTCGTCGGCGATGAGGGCGTCGAAGTCCTGCCCGCCGTACTGGTTGTCGCCGAGGACCTGCTCGACGTCGTAGACACTGCTGTCGACGTCGAGGGCGCTGACGTCCAGGGTGCCCGCGCCCAGGTCCACCACGACGATCTGCCCGTCGAGCCGCCGCTGCTGGGCCGCCGCCATGCACGCGGCGGTCGGCTCGTGGATCAGCCGTACGGCCGTGACCCCGGCGATCGCGCAGGCGTCGCGGGTGGCGTGCTTGGCGTTGTTCAGGAAGTACGCGGGGATGGTGAGGATGGCGTCCGGCCGCTCCAGCCCGAAGTCGTACCGCTCGGCCGCCCAGACCAGCCACTCGTCCCTGACCTGCCCGATCTCGGCGCGGGCGAGTTCGGCCAGCCGCTCCTTCACGTGGTCGTGCAGCAGCTTCTCCACCAGGGTCCTGGCGTGCCGGATCAGCCGGGCGGCGACTTCCTCGGGGCGGTACTCGCGGTCGCGGATCCGGTAGACGATGCCGTCGCCCATCCGGCGTTTGGCCGCGCTGATGTGGCCGACCACCCAGGGCGCGAGGACCTGGTCGCCGGTCAGCCCGACGATCTCCTCGCCCCGGTCGGTCACGGTCAGCGTCGAGGCGAAGTGCGCCCTGCCGCCGTCCGGGCAGATCACCGGGCGCGCCGCCAGACTGTCGTAGACCGCGGCGACACAGGTGCTGGTACCCAGGTCCAGGCCCCAGGTCGAGGCGAAGCGGCGGTCGACATCGGCCCGGGCGCGCGCCACCCAGTCCGCGACGCGCTCCTCGAACGCCCCGCGGCCGACCGCGCCGACCGCCTCCAGCGCCTCGCGCACCCGGTGCCGCAGCGGCCCGGGGACCGCCGTGCCGTCCCCGGCCGCCAGCTGCCGCAGCACATCGGCCGCGGACGAGGCGCGGCCGCCGCGGCCGAGCGCGTCCAGGCACAGGCCGACGAGCTGCCCGATATCGCCCGCCTTGCGCAGGAATCCGTGCAGCCGCGGGTCCTCGACCGCGTCGTCGCCCTTCGCCGCGATCAGGCAGCGTGCCGCCGCCGCGGGGTCGTCGGCCCTGGCGTAGAGCGCGACGGCCTCCTCGTACCGGCCGGCCTCCTCATGGACGCCGGCCGCGCCCAGCAGGTCGCCGCCGGCTTCGCGGGCCGCGGCGCGCGCGGCCCGCCCGCGCGGCGAGTCGTCGCCCTTGAGGACCCGGTCGGCGTCGCCGTACCGCTCGGCCGCGCGGTAGAGGCGGTGGGCCCGGTAGAGGTCCCCGGCCTCGGCGGCGTGGCGGGCCGCCTCGGCCGGCTCGCCCGCGGCCTCCGCGAAATGGCTCCACTCCTGGTGCACGGCCGCGCGCTCGCCGTCGGGCGCCTGGTGCAGCGCCTGCTCCAGGCGTCGCCTCTCGACCGCCACGAGGGCCGCGCGCACGCTCTGGGCCTCCGCGCGCCGGCGCAGCACGGGCTCGGTGTGTTCCGCGGCCCGCTCCAGGTGCGTCAGGACCACCGACGCGAGCCGTAAGGCCTCGGCGGTGTCCTGCCGCTCGGCGTGCGCCTCGATCTCGGCGGTGCAGGCGGCGGCCAGCGACGCGAGCCGGCCGGTGTCCTCGCCCGCGCAGGTATCGAGCGCGGCGAAGTGGTCGCCGCGCGCCTCGTGGCAGCGGCTCACCCCGTCCTGGCGCCCGGCGCGTTCGTAGTGCGCCAGCGCGTCGTCCGGCCGCCCGGCCGCCAGCAGCAGGTCGCCGGCCCGCTCGGCGAGCAGCCGCAGATCGTCCGCCGCCCCTTCGCTGCCGGCCAGCGCCAGCCCGGCCAGGACGTCGTCCAGCCGCGGCGAGGCCGTACAGCAGGCGAGCGCCTGCCGCCGGCGCGCGGCGGTGTCGGCGAGCCGCACCGCGTCGGCGCCCCGGCCGAGGAAGAGCCGCACCGGGTACAGATCGGGCAGCAGCGGCTCGGCGAGGTGGTCGAAGAACGCCGACCAGAGCGCGGCGTCGCCGGTCAGCGCCGCCCTCGCGGTGTACGCGCGCAGCGCGTCGGTCGTCAGCCCGAGGTCGAGCAGGCCCCTGTCCTGCCAGCGGCCCAGCAGCGCGACGAGGTCGTCGGCGCCGTCCTGCTCGGCGGCCCGCGCTGTCAGCCGGCCCGCCGCCGTACGCTCCAGCGCGCGGTCGCCGAGCCGCCCCGCGACGGCCGCGACCACCGTCAGCGCGGACCGGTCGGGGTGGTCGGCCAGGCCGTGCAGGGCCACCAGTTCCGCCGGGCCGAAGGCCTTCGGGTACGCCTCGGCGGGCAGCCGGGCGTCGAAGCGCTCGTGGAGCCGCAGCGCCGTCCCGGCGTCATGGCCGAGCGCCCGCACCAGCGCGTCGCCGTATGCGAGGGCGGCGCCGTCCAGTTCCCCGACCGTGAGCGCCGTGGATCGGAACCGCCGCTCGACGGTCCTGAGAGCCTTGCGCAGCGCCCTGGGCGCGCCGTCCGACGACCTGCTCAGCACGTGTCCTCATCCCCCGGCGGTCACAAGGCGGGCATCGGAAACTCATGCTAACGGCCGCCGGGGATACGGGAAATGAGAGTGTGTCAGCCGCGGGACGCGAGTCGGGCCGGCGCACGGCCCGAGGAGAGGCGGACGGTGTGAGCAGCAGGCAGGGCCGCGGGCGCTGGGCCGCGGTGGTCGCCAGGGTCACGGGCTTCCTCCGCGGCGGCGGCAGCGGGCAGGGCCGCGGGCGCGGGCAGCGGGAGCGGCCGCCGGTCACCGTGCGCAGCGGCGCGCAGGACACCGAGCTGAGCCTGGACCGGTCCGGGCTCGCCGTCCGCATCGCCTGGGCGCGGGTGGGCGGCGGCTACCGCTGGGAGGTCAGGGCGCGGATGCGGTGGGAGGAGGTCGCCCTGCTGGATTTCGGCTACGGCAGCCACGACACCGTCGTGTCGCTGTACGCGGTGCCGCGCGGCGGCCGGCGCCTGCACCTGGTGGACGCCCGGGTCTTCACGTCCGCCCAGTGGAAGGAGCTGGTGGCCGGCGTCGAGGCCCACAGCGGCGGGCGTCTGACGATCGATCTGAGCCGGCGCGACCGGCCGGGCCCGCTCGGCGACTCCTGAGCGTCGTGGCTCCCGAGCGCGCCGGCGGCTCCGGCCGGCCCTGCGCGCGTCGCGCGCTTTCCGCGCCGGGAACGACCGCGCCCGGCACCTCCCCTGGGGGACATGCCGGGCGCGGTGTTGACCTGTGGGGGACCGAAGGCGTCAGGCCTTCTTGGTCTCCCAGAAGATCTTGTCGATCTCCGAGATCAGGTCGAGGGCCTTCTGGCCGGTGGCCGGGTCGTTCGAGGCCTTGGCGGCGCTGAGGGCCTTGAGCGTGTCGTTCACCAGCTGGTGGAGCTGGGGGTACTTCTCGAAGTGCGGGGGCTTGAAGTAGTCGCTCCACAGCACGGAGACGTGGTGCTTGGCCAGCTCGGCGCGCTGCTCCTTGATGAGCACGGCACGCGTGCGGAAGTCCGCGTCCTCGTTGGCCTGGTACTTCTCCTGGACTGCCTTGACGGACTCGGCCTCGATGCGGGCCTGGGCCGGGTCGTACACGCCGCAGGGCAGGTCGCAGTGTGCGCTTACCTTCACCTTGGGCGCGAACAGGCGAGTGAACATGGCCGTCCTTCCTCGTGATCGTCTTTCAGGTGGGACATTACTCCCTGGAGGAGTCGTTTTCTCGGGTGCCCCTGGTGGCTTGCGACAAAAGTCCGGTGTCACTCTGGGTCCGATGGCGGAACGAACCAGGAGGCGGTAATGCGGGAGCAGGGGGCCAGGCTGTCGTGGCAGCTGGTCGAGGTCACTGGTCCGTCGATGGCGCCCACGCTGCTGCACGGGGACTGGCTGCTGATCCAGAAGATCAGCAGCGGCGCCGAGCTGGTGCGCGAGGGGGACGTCGTGGTGCTGAAACACCCGTTGCAGCAGGACCTGCTGATCGTGAAGCGGGCCGTCGAGCGCCGCGAGGGCGGCTGGTGGGTGCGGGGCGACAACACGTTCGTGCAGAACGACAGCAGGGAGTTCGGCACGGTGCCCGACGACCTGGTGCTCGCGCGTGCCAGGGGACGGTTCAGGCCACCGCGTGAACTTCAGCGGTCGGTGGCCGGCGTGGCGTCGTGGGCGGCGTCCTGCGTACGGCCGCTGCGGCCAGACCGGTCGCTCTCCAGGCGTTTGCGGGCCCGGTAGGCGGCCACGTTGGCGCGGGTCGCACAGCGGTCGGAGCAGTAGCGGCGCGACCTGTTGGTCGATGTGTCGACGTAGGCGTTGCGGCAGGGCGCGGCCTCGCAGATGCCGAGCCGGTCCACGCCCAGGGTGGTCAGCTGGAAGGCCAGGCCCATGCAGGCGGTGGCCGAGTAGCCGGCGGTGGCGTTGGCGGCCTGCTCGGCCAGGTGCATGTGCCAGTCGGGGCGCCCGGTGGCGTCGTCGAGGAGGTCGTGCCCGGAGATCTGCGGGCTGACCGGGAATTCCAGCATGAGTGCGTTGAGCAGGTCGACCGCGCGGACCTCGTCCTCCTCGTCGGCCGCCTCGAACACCCCGCGCAGCCGGGTGCGTACGGCGCGCAGCCGGGCCACATCCGCGTCGACGGCGCGCGACCCGGCGTGCGAGGCAGGCCCGACCAGCTCGCGTATGGCCTCGACCGAGGTCAGCGTGTCGGTGCCGCGCAACGGCTGCTCGCTGTTCACGAGGCGTACGGCGTAGTCCGAGTAGTAGGCCAGATCCACAGATGGTCCTCTTTGGTCCTTTACGGGGTGCGGTCCGGCGCCGGTAACAGCCGGATCCGACTCCAGGCTATTACCGGGCCGGCGGTCGCGGGCACGGCGGCGCGGGACGGCACGCCTTCGGCGCCGCGGGGCGGCGCGGTCGCGGTACCGGCGGGCCGCATGGTCAGAGCACCTTGGACAGGAAGGTCCTGGTGCGCTCGTGCTGCGGGTTGTTCAGCACCTCCCGCGGGTGGCCCGACTCGACCACCACACCGTCGTCCATGAAGACCAGCGCGTCGCCGACCTCACGGGCGAAGCCCATCTCGTGGGTGACCACGATCATGGTCATGCCGTCCTCGGCCAGCCCGCGCATCACGTCCAGGACGTCGCCGACCAGCTCGGGGTCGAGCGCGGAGGTCGGCTCGTCGAAGAGCATCAGCTTGGGCTCCATGGCCAGCGCCCGGGCGATGGCCACCCGCTGCTGCTGGCCGCCGGACAGCTGGGCGGGGTAGCTGGCCGCCTTGTCGGCCAGGCCGACCCGTTCGAGCAGCGCGGCGGCCCGCTCCCGGGCGACCGCCCTGGTCTCCCGTTTGACCTGGACCGGACCCTCCATGACGTTCTCTATCGCGGTCATGTGCGGGAAGAGGTTGAAGCGCTGGAAGACCATGCCGATGTCCCGGCGCTTCGCGGCGACCTCGCGGTCGCGCAGCTCGTACAGCCGGTCGCCGCGCTGCCGGTAGCCGACGAGGTCGCCGTCCACCCACAGCCGCCCGGCGTTGATCTGCTCCAGGTGGTTGATGCAGCGCAGGAAGGTGGACTTGCCCGAGCCCGAGGGGCCGATCAGGCAGCACACCTCCCGCGGTGCGACCTCCAGGTCGATGCCCTTGAGGATGTGCGCGGCGCCGAAGGACTTGTGGACGTTCTGCGCCTTGACCATCGGCTCGACGGGGCTGCCGCCGGCGGCCGGCTTGGTCATGCTGGGAATGCTCATGATCAGGCCACCTTCGGTCGGCGCAGGGTGGTCAGGTTCGTCCTGACCTTCTGCCACGGTGTCAGCGGCAGCGACCGCAGCGAGCCGCGGGCGTAGCGCCGTTCCAGATAGAACTGGCCGACGCTGAACACGCTGGTCAGCACCAGGTACCAGATCGACGCGACGAAGTACATCTCCATGATCGCGTTGGAGCCGACACCGATGTCGGAGGTGGCGCGCAGGACTTCGGAATACTGCACGACCGAGACCAGCGAGGACGTCTTGAGCATGTTGATGAACTCGTTGCCGGTCGGCGGGATGATCACCCGCATCGCCTGCGGCAGCACGATCCTGCTCATGGTCTTCACGCCGGTCATGCCCAGCGCGTGCGACGCCTCGGTCTGGCCCTCGTCCACCGACTGGATGCCGGCCCTGACGATCTCCGCCATGTAGGCGCCCTCGTTGAGGCCGAGGCCCAGCAGGGCGGCCACGAAGGGGGTCATCACGGCGACGGTGTCGTTCTTGTAGATCGGCCCCAGGTTGATCGTGTGGAAGATCAGCGAGAGGTTGAACCACATCAGCAGCTGCACGTAGACCGGGGTGCCGCGGAAGAACCAGATGTACAGCCAGGAGACCGCGCCGGTGACCGGGTTCTTCGACAGCCGCATGACTGCGAACAGCACGCCGAGCACCAGGCCCATGGCCATCGCGCACACCGAGATCAGCACGGTGTGCCACAGGCCGGTCAGCACGGTGTGGTCGAAGACCTTGTCGCCGACCGTGCTCCAGATGATCTTGCCCTGGGAGAAGCCGTACGCCAGCCAGCCCAGCAGCACCACGACCACCACGGCGGCGACCCACCGGCCGTAGTGGCGTACCGGAACGGCCCGGATCGCCTCGTAGGGACTCACGGGGATCTCGTCGGAGGGGCCGGCCGTACCCTCGGGGGCACGGCCGGCCGATGTCCCGCTCACGTCACGAGCCGCCGTTGACCGCGACGGTGGCGATCGCGCCGGAGGCGGCGTTCCACTTCTGCAGGATCTTGGCGTAGGTCCCGTCCGCCACGATCGCGTCCATGGCGGCCTTGAGCGCGTCCCGCAGCTGGGTGTCGTTCTTGTTGACCGCGATGCCGAACGGCCCGGCGTCGGCCGGTGCGCCGGCGACCTCGAAGTCGGCGCCCTTGCCCGAGGTCTGGGCGATGTAGGCGGCGACCGGGGTGTCGTTGAGGTCGGCGACCGCGCCGCCGGCCTTGACCCGGGTCTGGGCCTGGGCATCGGTGTCGAAGGCCTGGATGGTCAGGCCCTTGCTGCCGCAGGCGGTCTTCTGCTTCTTGAAGGCGTCCTCGTAGATCGTGCCGCGCTGCACGGCGACGGTCTGGCCGCACAGGTCGCCGAGCGACTTGACGCCCTTGGGGTTGCCCTTCTGCACCAGCAGCGAGGAGCCGGAGTTGTAGTAATCCACAAAATCGACGCCGGTGCCGATCTTCTTGCCCTTGTCGTCGAGTCCGCCCTGGCGGGCCTTGGTGTCGCTCATAGCGGACATCACGATGTCGGAGCGGCCGGTCTGCAAACTGGTGATGAGCCCGTCGAACGTGCCGTTGGTGAACTTGAACGTCACCCCCAGCTTCGCGCCGAGCGCGGCGCCGATGTCCGGGTCGATACCGACGATCTTGCCGTCCTGGGTCTGCTCCATGGGCGCGTAGGACGCGTCGGTGCCCACCTGGATCACCTTGGAGTCCTGGTACTTCTGCGGCAGCTTGGCGAACAGCGAATCCGCTGCGCCGCTGGTCGTCGCACCGCCGGCACCCGCCGCGCTGGAACTCGGCGGCGTGTCGTCCTTCTTGGTCTGGTCGCCGCACCCGCTGAGCGCCAGGGTGCCGGCGACCGCCACGGCGGCGACCGCGCTGAGCCGGGAGAGGGCGGTGGTACGCCTGGTCGTGCGTACGGTCATCGCTGTGTCCTCCTGAAGAGGTGAAGTGTCCTGCTGGCGGCCTGGCACACGCCTTCGAGTACCGCCACCGTGTGTGATCTGTGCATCTTGCCATCCGGACAGCGCCGACCGGGGGGCCTGTTGTGTCAAAATCGGATAACGGGCGATCCCCGGGCTCCCATCGGGTCGGCACACCAAGGCAGAACCGCGATGGGGCCGCGCCGATCAGGGCTTGATCCATTCCCTTTGGCGCCCTGAAACAGTCATCCGGTAGAACGGATCCTCACCCCTCATCCGGGGCCGGTGCGCGTGCGGCGCACCAGGCGTCCCTGTCCGCCACTTCGCTCACTCGTCTCTGGTGACGCGGACGCCGAGCCCACCTCCCCCGCCCCCGGGGTGAGCAATCTCCCTCATATCAGACAAAGGGGTCACAAGTGGCAACGGAGATCGTTAATCCGCTGACAGACGGCAACGCCGGGCCGGCGGCCGACACCGACGACATCCCCCTCGATCCGGTCTTCGCGCTGCACCGCGGCGGCAAGATGGAGATCGCCTCCACCGTGCCGGTGCGCGACGCCGCCGACCTGTCGCTCGCGTACACCCCGGGGGTGGCCGAGGTCTGCACCGCCATCGCCGAACGCCCTGAGCTGGTGCACGAATACACCTGGAAGTCACAGGTCGTGGCCGTCGTCACGGACGGGACCGCGGTGCTCGGGCTCGGCGACATCGGGCCCGAGGCGTCACTGCCGGTGATGGAGGGCAAGGCGATCCTCTTCAAGCAGTTCGGCGGCGTCGACGCGGTCCCGATCGCCCTGGACTGCACGGACGTCGACGAGATCGTGGAGACCGTGGTCCGGCTCGCGCCGTCGTTCGGCGGGGTCAACCTGGAGGACATCTCCGCGCCGCGCTGCTTCGAGATCGAACGGCGGCTGATCGAGCGCCTCGACATCCCGGTCTTCCACGACGACCAGCACGGCACCGCGGTGGTGACGCTCGCCGCGCTGCGCAATGCCGCGAAGCTGACGGGGCGTGACATCGGCGCGCTGCGGGCGGTCATCTCCGGGGCCGGCGCCGCCGGGGTCGCCATCGCCAGGATCCTGCTGGAGGCGGGTATCGGCGATGTCGCGGTCACCGACCGCAAGGGCGTGGTCCACGAGGGCCGCGACGACCTCAACCCGGTCAAGCGCGAGCTGGCTTCGTATACGAACCGGGCCGGCCTCACCGGCTCGCTGGAGTCGGCGCTCGCCGGCGCCGACGTCTTCATCGGCGTCTCCGGCGGCACGGTGGCCGAGTCCGCGGTCGCGACGATGGCCGAGGGCTGCTTCGTCTTCGCGATGGCCAACCCGACCCCGGAGATCCACCCCGAGGTCGCCCACCGGTATGCCGCGGTGGTCGCCACCGGGCGCAGCGACTTCCCCAACCAGATCAACAACGTGCTGGCCTTCCCCGGCATCTTCGCCGGCGCCCTCCAGGTGCGCGCCTCGGCCATCACCGAGGGCATGAAGCTCGCCGCCGCCGCCGCGCTGGCCGATGTGGTCGCCGGCGAGCTGAGCGCGGACTGCGTGATCCCGTCGCCCTTCGACCCCCGGGTCGCGCCCGCCGTGACCGCCGCGGTCGCGGCCGCCGCCCGCGTGGAGGGCGTCGCCCGCCGCTGATCCGGCCGGCGGGCGCCCCACGCCGCCGATCCGGCCGGCGGGTGTGACACGCCGCCGTCGATCCCGGTCACGGCGTGGCGCGGGCCGATCGTGACCGCACCTGGCTGACCTGCGGAAACGTCCGGTGCTCCGACGGAGGCACCGGACGTTGATCACGATGTGATGAGCGTCACATCAAATGGTGTCACACCGAACCCGCTTGGATTGCTCATACATACGCCTGGTGTGACGCCGGGCACGGAGCACCCCCGTTCACCCGGCCCCCCGTACCGGTGAGCGGGGGTGTTTCCACGCCGCGCTCCGGAGGGGGGAGCGCGGCGACCGCGCTCCCGCGGCTCACACCACGTCGGCCAGCTCCTGGAGCAGCCGGCGCTTCGGGCGGGCGCCCACCATCACCTTGACCGGCTCGCCGGCCCGGAAGAGCAGCAGCGTCGGCATGGACATCACGCCGTACGCGGCCTGGGTGGCAGGGTTGGTGTCCACGTCGAGCTGGACGATCCGCAGCCGGTGCGCCTCCTCCACCGCGATCTCCGCCAGCACCGGGGCGATCATGCGGCAGGGCGGGCACCAGTCGGCGGTGAACTCGACCAGCACCGGCAGGTCGCTGGCCAGCACTTCGGCGTCGAAGGTGGCATCGGTCACGGTCGGTACGGCGCTTGCGGTGGCGGTCATGGCGGAAGGGTCCCCTCGTCGTGCCGCCCGGCAGGAGCGGCGGTCAGTTCGCACAGCGGTTCCGCGGCGGCGCCCGCGGTCACGGCCGCCTCCCGCTCGGCCCGCAGCAGTTGGGCGGCGACCTCGGCGCGTACCGAGGTCAGCCGGTCCACCCACGCGTCGATCTCCGCCAGCTTGCTGCGGTAGACCGCGAGCGAGGCGGCGCACGTGTCCCCGGCCGGGTGCCCGGCCCGCAGGCACTCCACGAACGGCCGGGTCTCCTCCAGGCCGAAGCCGTAGTCCTGGAGGGTGCGGATCTGCTCCAGCATCCGCAGGTGCTCCTCGCCGTAGCTGCGGTAGCCGTTGCCCGCCCGGTCGGCCGGCGGCAGCAGGCCGAGGGATTCGTAGTAGCGGAGGGTTCGCGGCGTGGTGCCGGCGCGTTCCGCGAGTTCGCCGATGCGCATGGTCCCGACGGTAGACCTTGACGTACGCGTCAGGGCCAGCCCGCTCTCCGCGGCGGCGGGACGGGCAGGCGGCACGGGCAAGGGGGACGGCAGAGGGGCGGCAGGGGGACGGGACCAGGGAATGGCAAAAACTTTCAGGATTTACGCACATGGTGTTGCTTACTTCCAGTCCGCCTCGACAGGCTGCGCCCAGCACTTCTGTCCGCGCACGCACAACCCGCAACGCGAGGAGCCTGGATGCACCGCCCGAACGGACCCACCCGCCACCGGCGCGCCCTGTCCCTGGCCGCCGCCCTGTCCCTGCTGGCCGGCCTGTCGGTGACCGCGGTCACCACGACCGCGGCCGGGGCCGCCGGCCCGCAGACTGTCAGGCAGGCGGAATTCACCGCGGCGGCGCAGGAGTTCGGCGTACCGCTGCCCGTGCTCGAAGCGGTCTCCTTCTACGAGACCCGCTGGGAGGCGCACGCCGGGCAGTCCAACGCCGAGGCGGGCCACGGTCCGATGAACCTCACCGACCTGACCGCCGCGGTGCTGGACGCGGACGGGCTGAGCACCCGGTCGCCGCGCTACGCCGAGCTGCTCACCGCCCCCGCCGAGCACACCGCGGCGGCCGCGGCCCACCTGCTGGGCGCCGCCACCGCGGACGTGACGGGCGACGAGGCGCAGAACATCCGCGGCGGCGCGGCCCTGCTCGCCTCGTACGCGAAGGGCTACGGGCACGGCCGGCTGCCGCGCACCACCGACGGCTGGTACGCCGCCGCGGCCCGCTACAGCCAGTCCACCGAGGACAAGGTCGCCCAGGCCTTCGCCGACGGCGTGTGGTCCACCCTGGGCGCCGGGGCCACCCGCACCACCGCCGACGGCCAGCTGATCACCCTGGCGCCGGTCCGCGGGCTGCACCCGGACCGCGGCGATGTGCGCAAGCTCGGGCTGACCGAGGTCACCCCGCCGCGCAGCAGCACGCCCGCCGAATGCCCCAAGTCGCTGCACTGCGACGTCATACCGGGCGCGTACACGCTGCTCGACCCGTCGAATCCCGCCGACTACGGCAGCCACGACCTCGCCGACCGCCCGAACGGCGACCTCGACATCCGCTACATCACCCTGCACAGCACCGACGAGACCTACGACGGCACCCTCGACCTCTTCAACGACCCGACGTACGCGGCCGGCGCCCACTACGTCGTACGGTCCCAGGACGGCCAGGTCACCCAGATGATCCCGACCAAGGACATCGCCTGGGACAGCGCCAACCGGTCCTTCTACCAGCACTCCATCGCCATCGAGCAGGAGGGCTGGGCCACCCACGGCGCCGCCTGGTTCAGCGAGAACCTCTACCGCTCCACCGCCTCGCTGGTGCGCTACCTGGCCGCGGAGTACCACATCCCGCTGGACCGCGCCCACATCCTCGGCCACGACAATGTACCCGGCGGCACCGAGAGCGGCATCGCCACCCAGCACTGGGACCCCGGACCCGGCTGGGACTGGGAGCACTTCTTCGACCTGCTCGGCGCGCCGATCCGGGCGACCGCCCACCAGGGCAGCGACGTCGTGGCGATCAAGCCGGGCTACGCCCGCAACCCGCAGACCACCACCTACTGCGACGACGTCCAGGGCTACAAGCGCTTCCCCGGCCCCTACCGCAGCTTCGACTGCCCGGCGACCTCGCAGAGCGCGCCCGCGTCCTTCGTCCCGCTGCGCACCGCCCCGAGCACCTCGGCCCCGCTGGTCGCCGACCCGTACCTGCACCCGGACGGCTCCGCCGGGACCAGCGCCATGAACGACTGGGGTGACAAGGCCCCGGCGGGCGAGCAGTACGTCGTCGCCGACCGCGTACCCGGCTGGACGGCGATCTGGTGGGGCGGCGCCAAGGCCTGGCTCCAGGACTCCGCCGCCCACCCGGCGACCGTCCCGGTGCGGGCCGCCCGCATCGTCCCCAAGGCCGGCGCCACGTCCGTCCCCGTCTACACCACGGCCTACCCCGAAGCCTCGGTCTATCCGCCGGACTTCATCGCCTTCGAGGGCGGCGCCCCCCGCGCGCAGCTGGCCCGCGCCAGATACTCCATCCCGGCCGGCCAGTCGTACGTCGCGGCGGGTCCGGCCGTGCGCACCGACTCCTACTTCGCCATCTACTACGACGGGTCGGCGCCGTACGACCAGCACGACTTCGTCGGCACGACGAAGGTGTACGAGATCGTCTACAACCACCGGATGGCATTCGTGAACGCCGCCGACGTGGACCTGGTCCCCGCCGCCTCCTGAGGCAGCCGCCGGCCCCGGCACCGCGAGGGCGCTCGCCCTCGCGGCCGGGGCGGACGGGACAGGGGCGGGCCGCGGCCGGTGGCGGACCACACGGCCGCGGCCCGATGGCCCCCGGCGCTCCCCGGGCGGCTCTAGAGAGGGCGGTCGCTCTCCAGAGCCTCGTGGGTGAGCCGCAGCGCGCGGCTGGACCGCTCGAACGTGCGCTGCGCCACGCAGACGAACAGGCAGTCGACCACCACGAGCTGGCTGATCCTGGAGGCCATCGCCCCCGGCCGGAAGGTGGTCTCGCGGCCCGCGGAGACCAGGACGTGGTCGGCCAGCCGGGCGGCCGTCGAGAGCGGGTGGTTGGTGATCACCACGGTCGTGGCCCCCTCGGCCGAGGCCCGGCGCAGCGGTTCGAGCACATCGCGGCTCTCGCCGGAGTGCGAGACCGCGAGGAAGACGTCGCCCGGCCCGAGCAGCACCGCGCTGGTGAGCGCGGACTGCGAGTCGCCGTGCGCGTGGCACGGCCGCCCGATACGGGCCAGCTTCTGCTGGAGGTCCTGGGCGACCAGGCCCGACGCGCCGACTCCTGCGATGTGCAGCTGGCCGCCGCCGCACACGGCTCTGACAGCCTGGTCCAGCTCGACCGGATCGAGCTGGCTCGCGGTCTCCTGGACGGCCTGCGACTCGGTGTGGACGATCTTGCCGATGACGTCCGCAGCCGAGTCCTCGGGGGTGATGCCGGCGCTGAGCGTGGAGCGCGGCGCCTGCCGCGCGGCGGACGCGGCGAGGGCGAGCCGCAGTTCGGGGTATCCGGCGAAACCGAGTGCGCGAGCGGTGCGCACGATCGACGACTCGCTGGTCCCGGCGAGTGCGCTGAGTTCGGAGATGGTACTGCGGGCGACCTGCGCCGGGTCCTCCACGATCAGCGAGGCGATCCGGGCCGCGGCGGGGGTGAGCGAGGGCAGCAGCCCCCGCACCATGGCGGTGAGCGCGTCGGCCGAGTCACTGGACGCAGTGGCGTCCCATGATCGGTCGGTCAATGACTCCTCAACTATTTGGTACACGGCATCAAGGATGCACCGCGAAACGCCCTTCTGGGACCCAGGGGAGCGGAATTCCGCACTCCGGCCGGAACCCGCCGGACGGCCGCCCCCGGGCGTACCTGTCACACGTCCGGGTGACAATGGGCGGGTGAGCGCCGCACCGTCACTCCTGGAACCGCAGCCGCCGTCGCCGCTGACCGAGGTCGCCGACGAGCGGCTCGCCCGGCACGGTGTGCGGCTGCTGCTCAAGCGGGACGACCTGATCCACCCGGAGCTGCCGGGCAACAAATACCGCAAACTGCGGCTCAATCTCGCCGCCGCCGCCGAGGCGGGCCACGGCACCCTGCTGACCTTCGGCGGCGCCTACTCCAACCACCTGCGGGCGGTCGCGGCGGCGGGCCGGCTGCTGGGGCTGCGCACGGTCGGGGTGGTGCGCGGCGAGGAGCTGGCGGACCGCCCGCTGAACCCCTCGCTGGCCAGGGCCGCGGCCGACGGCATGCGGCTGGACTTCGTCGACCGGGCGACGTACCGCCGCAAGACCGAGCCCGCGGTGCTGGCGTCACTGCTGGCCCGGCACGGCCGCGCGTACGTCCTGCCGGAGGGCGGGTCGAACACGGCGGCGGCCGTGGGCTGCGCGGACCTGGGCCGCGAACTGCGGGGCGCCGCCGACGTGGTGGCGGTGGCGTGCGGCACGGGCGGCACGCTCGCGGGGCTGGCCGCGGGCCTCGCGGACGGGCCGGGGCAGGGCGCCGAGGCGATCGGCTTCCCGGTGCTGCGCGGGGGCGCGTTCCTGGCCGCCGACGTGCTGCGGCTCCAGGAGCTGGCCTTCGGGGGGCGCCGGGGGAACTGGCGGCTCGACGACCGCTTCCACCACGGCGGCTTCGCCAGGACCAGCCCAGCCCTGGAGGAGTTCGCCGCCGACTTCGGGCGGCGGCACGGCCTGGACCCGGAAAGGGTCTACGTGGCGAAGATGCTGCACGGCGTGGTGACGCTGGCCGGCGCCGGCGCCTTCCCGGCCGGCACCCGGGTGGCCGCGGTGATCACCGGATGACGTGCCCCTGTGCGCCCCTTACGCCGGTCACACCGTCCGACCGTAACCTGATGGCATGATCCGCGCCGCGACCCCCGCCGACCTGCCGCTCCTGCACGCCCTGATCCGTGAACTCGCCGACTACGAGCGGGCGCTGGCGGACGCGCAGGCCACCGAGGAGCAGCTGCGTACCGCGCTGTTCGGCGCCGATCCGGTGGCGCACGCGCTGATCGCGGCCGACGACACCACCGGCGAGCCGGCCGGTTTCGCCCTGTGGTTCCGCAACTTCTCCACCTGGACCGGCACGCCCGGGCTGTATCTGGAGGATCTGTACGTACGCCCGCAGGCGCGCGGGGCCGGCCACGGCAAGGCCCTGCTGGCCGCGCTCGCGGCGATCTGCGTGGAGCGCGGCTGGTCGCGTTTCGAGTGGTCGGTGCTGGACTGGAACGAGAAGGCGCTGGCCGTCTACCGCTCGATCGGCGCCCTGCCGCAGGACGAGTGGACCGTGCAGCGCCTGACCGGCCCCGCTCTTGAGAAGCTGGCCGGGCAGGCGGGGAAAGGTGCCGGCAGCGCCGCGCCGCGGCCCGGTCGGACAACCTGACGAATTCGCATGCGAATGGAGAACCCGCCGCGCGACCCACGGTCCGTGCCCATGCGCTTACCATGGGTGACAGGACGGAATCGCTTCCGGCCCCTGCAAGGCCCGCGGACCGGTTCGCCCATGGCGGCGACCGTGCTCCGTCCGGGCGACATCAGGGCGCGGATCGCGATAGCGTCGCTGCGAACCAGAGCAATCACTGTGTGCCACCTTGGAGGTGAGGGTGTCCCAGAGCGCAGGCGAGCCCGGGTCGAAGGACTTCGTCGAGGTCCGGCTGCCCGCGGCGGGGGCGTATCTGTCGGTCTTGCGGACGGCCACGGCCGGTCTCGCGGCCCGATTGGACTTCACCCTCGACGAAATCGAGGATCTGCGGATCGCCGTGGACGAGGCATGCGCGATCCTGCTGCAGCAGGCCGTGCCCGGCAGCGTGCTGAGCTGTGTGTTCCGGCTGGTCGGGGATTCGCTGTGGGTGACGGTTGCGGCGCCCACCACCGACGGCCGCGCACCGGAGCGCGACACCTTCGCCTGGACGGTGCTCTCCGCACTGGCCGGCGAGGTGGACTCCACCGTGGCCGAGGACAAGACGGTCAGCATCAGTCTGCACAAGAAGCGCGGCGCTGTTCCAGGGCTGTCGTGAGGATCGCGGACAGGGCGGCGCCGCCGCCGACGTCGTCAGGGTCAGCGCGTCCCGGCCCACCCGCGGGCCGGTGACGGTACAACCGTGCAGGAAGACGGGGAATCGCCATGAGTGCTGAGCTGTCCCGGGGGGAGAACCCCGGCACACCCGCGGAGCACGACGTGCCCGCGGTGCGCGGTCGCGCCTCCGTACCCGCCCAGCAGCCGGACCCCTCGGGTCCGGCCGGGCGGCCGCAAGCGGCAGGCGACGCGGCCAGGCCCCATCCCGAACCCGTGGGCGGGCAGACCCCAGGGGACGCATTGGACGCGGCGGAGCAGGCGAAGACGATGGAGCAGCAGCCGGCACAGCACCCGCAAGAGCAGCCGGGACAGCGGGCGGAGGAGCCACCGGCGGAAGAACCGGAGCAGTCGCCGGAGGACAGGCAGGCCGGGACCGCAGACGCCGCCGAGCCGGCCGAGGAGCGGCCGGCGGTGCACGACCCGCACGACCGGGCCGGCGCGCGGGCGCTCTTCGTCGAGCTGAGCAAGCTGCCCGACGGCTCGCCCGAGCGGGCCGAGCTGCGCAACCAGCTGGTCAGGATGCATCTGCCGCTGGTCGAGCACCTGGCCCGGCGGTTCCGCAACCGCGGCGAGCCGCTGGACGACCTCACCCAGGTCGCCACGATCGGGCTGATCAAGTCCGTGGACCGCTTCGACGTCGACCGCGGGGTGGAATTCTCCACGTACGCCACCCCGACGGTGGTCGGCGAGATCAAACGTCACTTCCGTGACAAGGGCTGGGCGGTACGGGTGCCGCGCCGCCTCCAGGAGCTGCGGCTCGCCCTCACCACCGCGACCGGTGAGCTGTCCCAGCGGCACGGCCGCGCCCCGACCGTCCACGAGCTGGCCGAGCACCTCAAGATCTCCGAGGAGGAGGTCCTCGAAGGCCTGGAGTCCGCGAACGCGTACAGCACGCTGTCGCTGGACGTGCCCGACACCGACGACGAGTCGCCGGCCGTCGCCGACACCCTCGGCTCCGAGGACGAGGCGCTGGAAGGCGTCGAATACCGCGAATCCCTCAAGCCGCTGCTCGAACAGCTGCCGCCCCGGGAGAAGACGATCCTGCTGCTGCGGTTCTTCGGGAACATGACCCAGTCGCAGATCGCGCAGGAGGTCGGCATCTCCCAGATGCACGTCTCCCGCCTTCTCGCCCGCACCCTGGCGCAGCTGCGCGACAAGCTCCTGATCGAGGAGTAACCGCTCCCCGGGGCGGGACAGCCGGGTCGGGGCAGGTCAGGGGGTGGTGGTGCGGCGGATGCCGAGTGCGTCGGTGGTCGACGGGTGGACCAGCAGGACCAGCCCTGCGATCGCGAGGGCGCCGAGGAAGACACCGCCCCCGACCACCGCCCCCGAGGAGTGCAGCATCGTCCAGGCGATCGGCAGCGCAAGCAGCTGCATGATCAGCGCGGGCCCGCGGCTCCAGCGCCGCGCCTTGCGCAGCCCGTGGGCCGCGGCCAGCGGCAGCGCCGCCAGGACCAGCACCGTCAGCCCCGCGAGCACCGCGTTGTGGCTGTCGGTGAAGAACATCGTGACGCCCCACGCGGCGACCGCGAGCCCTTCGAGGCCGGCGATGGCCGCGGCCCCGATCAGCCGCGGGGTCGGCCGCCCGGCCGGTGCGGCGGCGGGCGCCCCGCTGGAGGCCGCGGCGGACGTCGCGGCGGCGGCGGAAGGCTCGGGCGAGGGGTCGCGGGGGCTCTGGCTCACACCACTCAGCGTAGCCCGATGCGAAAAAGCGTAGGTACGCTATCGGGCATGCGTGCTCTTCTCGTCGTCAATCCTGCCGCGACCACCACCAGCGCGCGGGTCCGTGACGTGATCAGCACCGCACTGGCCAGTGATCTGAAGCTGGAGGTCGCGACCACCGAATACCGCGGGCACGCGCGGGACCTGGCGCGCCGGGCGGTGGAGGGCGGCGAGGTCGAACTCGTGGTCTCCCTCGGCGGCGACGGCACCGTCAACGAGATCGTCAACGGCCTGCTGCACCACGGCCCCGACCCCGACCGGCTGCCGCAGCTCGCCGTGGTGCCCGGCGGGTCGACGAACGTCTTCGCCAGGGCCCTGGGGCTGCCCAACGACGCCGTGGAGGCCACCGGCGCCCTGCTGGACGCCCTGCGCGCCGGATCGTCGCGTACGGTCGGCCTGGGCCTGGTGAGCGGCACGCCCGGCACCGAGGACGAGGGGGTGCCCGACCGGTGGTTCACCTTCTGCGCGGGGCTCGGCTTCGACGCCGGGGTGGTCGGGCGGGTGGAGCAGCAGCGGGAGTTGGGCAAACGTTCGACGCATGCGCTGTATCTGCGCCAGGTGGCCCGGCAGTTCGTCGCCGACCAGCACCGCAGGCACGGCACGATCACGCTGGAGCGCCCCGGCGAGGAGCCGGTGGCCGGGCTGATGACGGCGATAGTGTGCAACACCGCGCCATGGACGTATCTGGGCAACCGGCCGGTGTACGCCTCCCCCGACGCGTCCTTCGACACCGCCCTTGACCTGCTGGGTGTCAGTAAGATGTCCACCTTGTCGGGCACGCGTTACGCGGCGCAGCTGCTCCGTTCCACTCCGGAGCGGGGGCCTCGCGGCAAGCACACGGTGGCCCTGCACGATCTGACGGACTTCACCTTGCAATCGCAGGCCGCATTGCCGTTCCAGGTGGACGGTGACCACCTGGGGCTGCGTACGAGCGCGAGCTTCACAGGCGTACGCCGTGCACTGCGTGTGATTGTGTAAGTCGAAGAGCCTAAAGTCCTTTTACTCGAACGTTTAGGCTGCCCTGCACCCCATGGAAGTACGGCTGTGATTGAGGCGACACCGAGGAATCAAAAAAAACTTTCCTGAAGGGGTTGTATCTCCCGCCGAGGTTTGCGAGTCTCTAGGTGGCGATCGGGACGGCCGACCAACCGGCCCCCTTGAGAGCCCGAATCTTCCACCTCACACCTGCGGGACTGCACCAGTGAAGACTGGGTGGCGTCCCGTTCGCTGTGAAGGGATTCGTGAAAGCGTTCACATTCACAAGCAACGTGCTTGTCACACAAGGAGTTGGAGCAGCCATGGACTGGCGTCACCGCGCCGTTTGCCGCGAGGAAGACCCCGAGCTCTTCTTCCCCATCGGCAACACCGGTCCTGCGCTGCTGCAGATCGAGGAAGCAAAGGCCGTCTGCCGCCGCTGCCCCGTCATGGAGCAGTGCTTGCAGTGGGCACTGGAGAGCGGCCAGGACGCCGGTGTCTGGGGTGGCCTCAGCGAGGACGAGCGTCGCGCAATGAAGCGCCGCGCCGCCCGCAACCGGGCCCGCAACGCCAGCGCCTGACAGGCGCCTTCCTACCGAGCCGCAGCGCGCAGCACCTGTCACACGCGCAGCACACAGCATCCGAAGGCCCCCGTACCAATGACGGTACGGGGGCCTTCGCGTATCCGCGTCCGGCGCGAACTCTCAGCTCGCCAGGGGCAGTTCGAGAACCACCCGGGTGCCGCGGACCGGGGCGGGCAGCATGTCGAAGGTGCCGCCCAACTCGCCGACGACCAGGGTGCGGACGATCTGCAGGCCGAGATTGCCGGCCTGCTGGGCGTCGAAGCCGGGCGGCAGGCCGCGGCCGTCGTCCTGGACGGTGATGGTGATCAGCTCCCGGCCGCGGGTCGCGGTGATGTCCACGCTGCCCGACTCGCCGGGACCGAAGCCGTGTTCGAGGGCGTTCTGCAGCAGTTCGGTGAGCACCATCGACAGCGGGGTGGCGATCTCCGCGGTGAGGATGCCGAACCGGCCGCCGCGCCGGGCGGTGACCCGGCCGGGTGAGATCTCGGACACCATCGCCAGCACCCGGTCGGCGATCTCGTCGAACTCGACCCGCTCGTCCAGAGTCTGAGACAGCGTCTCGTGCACGATGGCGATCGAGCCGACCCGGCGTACCGCCTCCTCCAGCGCCTCACGGGCGCTGTCGGAGTCCATCCGGCGGGCCTGGAGCCGCAGCAGGGCCGCGACCGTCTGGAGGTTGTTCTTCACCCGGTGGTGGATCTCCCGGATGGTGGCGTCCTTGGTCATCAACTCCCGTTCGCGCCGCCGCAGTTCGGTGACGTCGCGGAGCAGCACCAGGGAGCCGGTGTGGACGCCCTTGGGCTTGAGCGGGATCGCGCGCAGCTGGATGACGCCGTCGCCGCCCTCGACCTCGAACTCCCGCGGCGCCCAGCCGCTGGCCAGCTTGACCAGCGCCTCGTCCACCGGGCCGCGGGCGGGGGCGAGTTCGGCGGTGGCCTTGCCCAGGTGGTGGCCGACCAGGTCGGCGGCGAGGCCGAGCCGGTGGTAGGCGGACAGCGCGTTGGGGCTGGCGTACTGCACGATTCCGTCGGCGTCGAGCCGGATCAGCCCGTCGCCGGCCCGCGGCGAGGCGTCCATGTCGACCTGCTCGGCAGGGAAGGGGAAGGCGCCGGCCGCGATCATCTGGGCGAGGTCGCTGGCGCTCTGCAGATAGGTGAGCTCCAGCCGGCTCGGCGTGCGGACGGTCAGCAGGTTGGTGTTGCGGGCGATCACCCCGAGCACCCGGCCGTCCCGGCGCACCGGGATGGACTCGACCCGCACCGGCACCTCCTCGCGCCACTCCGGGTCGCCCTCCCGGACGATCCGGCCCTCGTCGAGCGCCGCGTCCAGCAGTGGCCGCCGACCGCGCGGCACCAGGTGCCCCACCATGTCGTCCTGGTACGAGGTCGGCCCGGTGTTGGGGCGCATCTGGGCGACCGAGACATAGCGCGAGCCGTCCCGGGTGGGCACCCACAGCACCAGATCCGCAAAGGACAGGTCGGAGAGCAGTTGCCACTCCGAGACCAGCAGATGGAGCCATTCGAGGTCGGAGGCGTCGAGCGCGGTGTGCTCGCGGACGAGGTCGTTCATGGAGGGCACGTCTGCGAGCGTACCCGTCGGCCCGAGGGGGGTGCGCGACGCGCGGTTTACGGGCACTATTTGTTCGGGCCGGGTACGAACATCCGTGGCCCACCCATGGACAACGACTAATGGTCTAGTCCACAATGGCTCCATACAAGACCTCCGGGCTCCCCGCACAGGAGCGCGGACCGAGGCGAGGCGTTCTCTGCCCTGACTACGCCGCCGCCTCGTGGTCGGCCCCTATCGGGCCTGCGGGGACCGCACACCCCGCCGGCCACGGGCGCCGACATCAGCTCCGGGCTGCGGTGCTGGAGAGGCTGAGGGTCCTCTCCCGGCACCGCGGCCCGAAGTGACAGGCCTCTTTCCGCCGGCAACCCGCCGCCGGGCTCCCCAGGCTTCGTCCGGGGACCCCTGCCCGGCGCGCCCTTCGGCTCCCCGGCCCCGGCGGACCCCAGGGAAAGCGTCGGCGAGCCGCCACGCCCCTGCTTCTGCGGCCTTCGCCATCGCAGGGAAATCCGGTTCGGCCGCCGGCCGCGACGATCCCCCGGTCCATGACCGTTTCTGCCGCCCCTGCCCCGGGGCGGCCCGGGGGCAGGGGTGCCCACCTGGTAGATTGGTCTATACCACACTCACCTCTCCAGAACGGCAGGCCCAGCGTGGAAGTTGTCATCGTCCCGGACGCCGCGGCAGGCGGCGACATCATCGCGGAGGCCATGGCCGCGCTGCTCCGCCGCAAGCCGGACGCGCTGCTCGGCGTGGCCACCGGTTCCACTCCGCTGCCCGTCTACACAGCCCTCGCCGCCAGGGTGCACGACGGTGCGGTGGACGCCTCACGGGCCAGGGTCTGCCAGCTGGACGAGTACGTGGGCCTACCCACCGGCCACCCGGAGTCGTACCGCTCGGTCGTACTGCGCGAAGTCGTCGAACCGCTCGGCCTGTCCCCCGAGTCCTTCATGGGTCCCGACGGTGCCGCCGACGACGTGCAGGCCGCGTGCGAGGCCTACGACGCCGCGCTCGCCGCCGCCGGCGGGGTCGATCTCCAGCTGCTCGGCATCGGCACGGACGGGCACATCGGCTTCAACGAGCCCTGCTCGTCGCTCGCCTCCCGCACCAGGATCAAGACGCTCACGGAGCAGACCCGGATCGACAACGCCCGCTTCTTCGGCGGTGACATCGCGGCGGTGCCGCACCACGTCATCACGCAGGGCATCGGCACGATCCTCGAGGCCCGGCACCTGGTGCTGCTCGCGACCAGTGAGGGCAAGGCGGAGGCGGTCGCGGCGACCGTCGAGGGGCCGGTCTCGGCGGTTGTTCCGGCGTCGGCGCTGCAGTTGCACGCGCATGCGACGGTGATCGTGGACGAGGCGGCTGCCTCGAAGCTGAAGCTTGCGCCGTACTTCCGGGCCACCTACGCCTCCAAGCCCGCCTGGCAGGGGCTCTAGCCCCGACCAGGCGCTCTTGCGGCGGTGCCGCCGCTCCGGGGGTACGTGTCACCATCCGGGGCGGTGGCTGCCCGTCTCCCCACGACGGTTCGCCGCGGCTTGTCGCGCGGTTCCCCGCGCCCCTGGAGGGCTGCCCCTTGCGGAGGCCTGTCGCATGCCGCGCCGTCGTGGCTGCGCGCGCAGTTCCCCGCGCCCCCGGGGTGGTGACCGCCGTGGCCACACGACGGCTTCGTCGTGGCTGCGCGCGCAGTTCCCCGCGCCCCCGGGGGCTGCCCTCCACGGCGGAGGACGAGGACCGTAGGGGCGCGGGGAACCGCGCGACAAGGCGAGGACGGTGGGGCCGACAGGCAGCGCGCCGCACGGGGCGCTCACCCAGCGGCGCCGTCGGCCGCAGGCGGACCGCCGGTGCGCGGGGCAGCCGCCCGCGGCGGCACCGCGGGCCCGGGGCGCACCGTACCCCGGTGGTGACCGTACAGACCTCGTCCGGGGTCAGCGAGCCGTGACGATCGCCTCGGCCGCGGCCTCACCGCAGACGCGCGCGGCGCCGTGCGTGGCGACGTGGAGGGAGCCGCACGGCGGGGCCTGCGGGACGCCCATCTCGACGACGACCGTGTCGGGCCGCGCGGCCACGAGGCCGCTCAGCGCCTCGGCCATCCACCCGTGCCGGTGCACGTCGCGGACCACGGCGACGATCCGCCGACCGCCGGCCGCGCCGAGCACGCCCGCGAGGAAGTCGGGCCCGCCCGCGTCCGCCGCGCGGAACGTCGCCGTCTCGGTGCCGGCCAGCAGCCGTTCCAGCTCGGCTGCCACGCCCCACGGCGTGTCCTCGCCGACCGCGATGTTGGCCACCGGCGTGAACGCGGCCACGTACGGCGCTGAGTCCAGTGCCGCGAAGCCGGGCGCGCGGGTCACCCGCAGCGCCCGCCTGGCGGCTTCGAGGCCGACCTCGGAGGCGGAGCCGAAGCCGTCGGAGGATGCGGGGCCGGGTGCGGTCCCCTCCGCTGCACCCGGCCGCCGGTCGGCCGCCCAGGCGGCCAGCTCGCGGACCCGGGCCGCGGCGTCGGCGAGCCGCTCGCGGGAGAGGTCCCCGGAGCCGACGGCGGCCACGATCGCGTCGCGCAGCGCATGGACGGTCTGCTCGTCGGCGAGGCCGCCGCCGACGCAGATCGCGTCGGCCCCGGCGGCCAGCGCCATGACGGTGCCGCGCTCGATGCCGTACGTGGCGGCGATCGCCTGCATCTCGATGCCGTCGGTGACGATGAGGCCGTCGTAGCCCAGGCCGCCGTTCTCGCGCGGCGCGCGCAGCAGGCCGGTGAGCGCGGCGGCGCTCAGCGTCGCGGGCAGGTCGGGGTCGAGCGCGGGCACCAGGATGTGCGCGCTCATCACGACCTTGGTCCCGGCCGCCAACGCGGCCCGGAAGGGCACGAGTTCGCGGGCGTGCAGCGTCGCGAGGTCCACGTCGATACGCGGCAGCGCGTGGTGCGAGTCGGTGGCGGTGTCGCCGTGGCCCGGGAAGTGCTTGACGCACGCGGCGACCCCGGCGGACTGGAGGCCCTCGACGTAGGCGGCGGTGTTGCGGGCCACGAGGTCGGGGTCGGCGCCGAAGGAGCGGACCCCGATGACCGGGTTGTCCGGGTCGGAGTTGACGTCGGCGGACGGCGCCCAGTTGAGGTTCACCCCGCATTCGGCGAGCCGGCGGCCGAGTTCGGTGGCGACCGCGCGGGTCAGCTTCACGTCGTCGACCGCGCCGAGCGCGAGGTTGCCGGGGAAGGAGGAGCCGCCGCGTGCCTCAAGGCGGGTGACGTCGCCGCCCTCTTCGTCGGCCGCGACCAGCACATCGGACCGTACCGCCCGCAACTGGGCCGTGAGCGCGGCCAGCTGCTCGGGCGATTCGATGTTGCGGGCGAACAGCGCCACCGCGCCGAGGCCTTCGGCGAGCTGCCGCAGCAGCCACTCGGGCGCTGTGGTGCCGACGAAACCGGGCTGCAGGACGGTCAGCGCGTCGCGGACCAGGAGTTCCGCAGGCGTGTCGGTGGAAATGACGGTCATCCCTTCACCGCCCCGGCCGTGAGGCCGGCGGCCATCTTGCGCTGGACGAGCAGGAACAGGATCACCACGGGGATACCCATCATCGTGGACCCGGCCATCATCGGCGCGTACTCGGTTCCGTGCTGGGTGGTGAAGGAGCCCAGCCACACGGTGGCGGTCTGGTGGTCCTGGCTCATCACCAGCAGGGCGTAGAGGAACTCGTTCCACGCCTGGATGAAGCCGTAGATGGAGGTGGCGACCAGGCCGGGGGCCAGCAGCGGGAAGACCACCCGCATGAAGGCGCCGGTGCGGCTGCAGCCGTCCACCATGGCGGCTTCCTCCAGCTCCTTGGGGATGTTGACGATGAAGCCGCGCAACGTCCAGACGGTGAAGGGCAGGATGAAGGTCAGGTACGTCAGGACCAGGCCCGACAGCTTGTCGATCTGGTGGATCTGGTTGAGCAGCAGGAAGACCGGGATGATCATCGCGACCAGCGGCACCATCTGCACGGTCAGGATGCCGACGATGACGACCTTGCGGCCCCGGAAGGCGAAGCGGGAGATGGCCAGCGCCGCGAGCAGCCCGATGACCGCGCCGATCACCACGGTGCTGGCGCTGACGATGAGGCTGCGCTCGACCGGGCCCCAGAAGTCGCTGATGTTCAGCGCCCGGCGGAAGTTCTCCAGCGAGACCGGCAGCGGGAAGAAGTGCGGGTGCGGGTCGATGGCGTCCTTGGCCGGTTTGAACGCCGTGTTGATCATCCAGTAGACCGGGAAGGCGGTCATCGCGAAGACCACCAGGCCCAGCAGGTTCCAGCCCAGTTTGGTGTTGCGGCGGCGGCGGTTCACCGCGTCCAGCCGTGTGGGGGCGGCGGTCGGCCGCGAGGTCAGCGCGCTCATTCCACCTCTCCGATCTTCAGCATCTGCCGCATGTACACCGCGACCACACCGAGCAGCAGCAGCACGGTGAGCAGGGCGATGGCGGATCCGGTGGCGTAGTCGTTGACGCCGAACGCCTTCTCGTACGAGTAGGTGGTGAGCAGCTGGAACTCGGGTTCGGGGTGGCCGCCGCGCATCAGCCACACCTGGGCGAAGACGCCCATGTCCCAGATCACCGACAGGGTCGTCATCATCACGACCAGCGGCTTGATGATCGGGAAGGTCACGTAGCGGAAGACCCCGAAGGCGTCGGCGCCGTCCAGCCTGGCCGCCTCCTCCAGCTCCTTGGGGACCTGGGTGAGGCCGGCGCTGAGGGTGATCACCACGAACGGGATCGCGCCCCAGACCACTTGGAGCATGATCACGCCCAGCCCCTCGGGGCCGGACGCGAACCAGTTGTGGCCGCTGTAGTCGACGCCCGGCAGCTGGCTGAGCGTCCAGTTGACGACGCCGTAGTCACTGTCGAACATCCACTTGAAGACGGTGACGGCGACCACCACCGGCATCGCCCAGCTGGCGACCAGGGCGATGTTGATCAGGGTGCGGACCCAGCCGGAGACCCGCTGGAGCAGCAGGGCGACCAGCATGCCGATCACCATGGTGAGCAGCACCGCGCTCGCCGCGAACAGCACGGTCCTGACCACGACCGACCAGAACTCGTGGTCGGTGAGGATGGCCTGGTAGTTGTCGAAGCCGACCCAGGTGGCCGGTTTGAAGCCCCACAGCTGGGGCTTCTTGTAGTCCTGGAAGGACAGCGTGCCCAGCTTGATCAGCGGGTAGCCGAGGACGAGCACCAGGACGAGGATGCAGGGCGCCAGCAGCAGCCAGGGCGTGAGCGTCCGGCCGAGCTTGACCCTGCGGCCGCGTGACGCGGCGCGGGCTCTCCCGGGGCCGCGCCCGGGAGGTGATGAGTGCCGCGGCGGCGGCACCTTGGTGGTGGTGGTATCAGCGGCACTCATCACGTGCTCCTCAGCGGTCCCGGTCTACGTTGCGAGGCTGGTCAGTTCTTGACGTTGAGGACCTTGTCCATCGCGGCGTCCGCGTCCTTGGCGGCCTGCTCGACGGACTTCTTGCCGGTGGCGATGTCCTGCAGCATGGTCTGCATGGTCTGCGCCTTCTCGACGGTGCCCCAGCCCGGTGCGGTCGGCACGAACCAGCTCACCTCGGCGGCGGTGGCGGTGACCGCGGACGCCGGGTCGGCCTTGAGGGTGGCCAGCTGCGTGTTGTTGTTGGGCAGGTTGCCCTTGCCCATCAGGGTGGTCTGAGCCTGGGTGTTGGTGAAGTCGTTGATCCACTCGGACGCCAGGTCGGCGTTCTTCGACTTGGACGGGACCGCCAGGTCGGAGCCGCCGAGGAAGACCGGGAGGGCCTTGCCGGACGGGCCGGGCATCACGAAGTTGACCAGGTTGTCCTTGATCTTGCCGCCGGTCTTGTCGAACTTCGGGTCGGCCGCGGAGGGGGCCTCCCAGCCGGGGGCGTAGATCATGGCCGACTTGCCCTGGCCGTAGACGATGTAGCGGTCGGACTCGTCCTTGGTGAGGTCGCCGTGCATGTACTTGCCGACGGCGTCCTTCCACGCGGTGAGGCCCTTGATCGCCTCGGGGGACTCCAGGCTGCCCTTCCACTGGCCGCCGTCCTGCTTGGCGATGGCGCCGCCGGCGTCGTAGACGAAGGACAGGCCGGCGTACCAGTCACGCGAGGGCTGGTACCAGGCGTTGAACTTCGGGCCCTCCTTGGCCTGGATCTTGTCCAGGTCGGCGGTCAGCTCGGTCCAGTTCTTCGGGGCGGCGGTGACACCGGCCGCAGCGGCGATGTCCTTGCGCCAGGTGGCGATACGGGCGGCGGCGTAGTACGGCACACCGTAGGTCTTGCCGTCGTAGGACACCGACTGCTTGAGGGCGTCCAGCCACGCGCCGGAGTTGTCGAACTTCGAGGTGTCCAGCTCGGCGAAGGCGCCCTCCGCCATGTAGGGCACCATCTCGCTGTTGCCCATCTCGACGACGTCGGGCGCCTTGTCGGTGGCGAGCACGGCGTCGAGCTTGGCGTTCTTGTCCGGCCACGCGTAGTACTCGTGCTTGACCTTCAGACCCGGGTGCTTGGCGACGATCGCGTCGTCGGCGGCCTTCACCAGTTCCGGCCAGTTGTGCTGCGCGTCCACCGTCAGCCACACAGTGATGGACGAGGCGGTCGCGGCGGACGTCTTGCCGGCGTCACCGGCCTTGTTGTCGTCCTTCTTGTCAGATCCACACGCCGCAATACCGACGATCATTGTCGCGACGCCGATTGCCGCGATGAGCTTGCGCTTCACGCCACCCTCCTCAGGATGCCCGAAACTCCCCCCACCGCCCGAAATGCCGGCCGCCGCGTGAGACACGTACGGCCGAGTCCTGCTCGTGGGTCTGGGATTGGTCGTTAATGGTTTAGACCAGTACCGGGAGCTTGGCCTAGACCTTTAGGGGTGTCAAGGGTGTATAAGAACACCCGTCGGGTCTGTTATCGGACCGACACCTGAGGGGGACCACACCCCCCGCCGCCTCTCTCCCGCAGGGCCGCGCGTGCCACCATGTGAGCCGCGATCAACGGAGGAGCCGGTGACGGCAGCACGACAGCAGTCGGGAGTAAACGTCATGGAGAGCGACGCGGTCACCAGCGCGGAGACGACGGCGGGCGGCGCCGCGGGCCGCACCGCCCGGGTGCCCAAGTACTACCGGCTCAAGCGGCACCTGCTGGACATCACGCAGACGATGCCGCCCGGCACCCCGGTCCCGCCGGAACGCACCCTGGCCACCGAGTTCGACACCTCCCGCACCACCGTCCGGCAGGCGCTGCAGGAACTGGTGGTCGAGGGCCGGCTCGAACGCATCCAGGGCAAGGGCACCTTCGTAGCCAAGCCCAAGGTCTCGCAGGCCCTGCAACTCACCTCGTACACCGAGGACATGCGTGCCCAGGGCCTGGAACCCACGTCCCAGCTGCTGGACATCGGCTACATCACCGCGGACGACCGGCTGGCCGGGCTGCTGGACATGAAGACCGGCGGCCGGGTGCTGCGGATCGAGCGGCTCCGGCTGGCCAATTCCGAGCCGATGGCGATCGAGACCACCCACCTGTCGGCCAAGCGCTTCCCCGCGCTGCGCCGCAGCCTGGCGAAGTACACCTCGCTGTACACCGCGCTGGCCGAGGTCTACGACGTGCGGCTGGCCGAGGCCGAGGAGACCATCGAGACGTCGCTGGCCACCCCGCGCGAGGCGGGCCTGCTGGGCACCGACGTCGGCCTGCCGATGCTGATGCTCTCCCGGCACTCGATCGACACCACCGGCGAACCGGTGGAGTGGGTGCGCTCGGTCTACCGCGGCGACCGCTACAAGTTCGTGGCCAGGCTCAGCCGGCCGATCGACTGAACCGCCGCCCGCGGAAGCGGTGTCGGCGCGTACGGGCCGCCGGGTCACCCGACCGGCTGACCCGGCGGCCGATCCGTGCACGGGTAGTGACGACCGCCGGTAACCTCCCCTAGATTTCCGCATCACACACGTCGCTCTAGGGGACGGGAGCACCACTCATGACGGAAGCACCACCGGACCCGCGGCCACCGGTCGTCACCCCCACCCGGGTGGTGGCCGCGCTGTGCCTGCTCGCCCCGTTCGTCGCCCTGCTGTGGGTGGACTCCTACTCACGCCTGACGCCGGCCTTCATCGGCATCCCGTTCTTCTACTGGTACCAGATCGCCTGGGTGCCGGTCACCGCCGCGCTCACCTCGGTCGCGTACGCGCTCGTACGGCGCGAGGAGCGGGCTCGCAAGGCCGGTGGGGCCAGGTGAAGGACGGCGTCAACGGCGTCGCGCTCGCCGTCTTCATCTTCTTCTTCCTGGCCGTCACGGTGCTCGGCTTCCTCGCCGCCCGCTGGCGCCGCGCCGCCGACCCGCTGCACCTGGACGAATGGGGCCTGGGCGGGCGGAACTTCGGCACCTGGGTGACCTGGTTCCTGCTCGGCGGCGACCTCTACACCGCCTACACCTTCGTCGCCGTGCCCGCCGCGATCTACGGCGCCGGCGCGGCCGGCTTCTTCGCCGTGCCCTACACGATCATCACCTTCCCGCTGGTCTTCCTCTTCCTTCCGCGGCTCTGGTCGGTCTCGCACAAGCACGGCTACGTCACCTCCTCGGACTTCGTCCGCGGGCGCTTCGGCTCCAAGAGCCTGTCGGTGGCCGTCGCGATCACCGGCATCATCGCCACGATGCCGTACATCGCACTGCAACTGGTCGGCATCCAGGCCGTCCTGGACGTGATGGGCGTCGGCGGCAGCGACTCCACGAACTGGTTCGTCAAGGACCTGCCGCTGCTGATCGCCTTCGGCGTGCTCGCCGCCTACACCTACTCCTCGGGGCTGCGGGCGCCGGCGCTGATCGCCTTCGTCAAGGACGCGCTGATCTACATCGTCATCGCGGTCGCCATCATCTACATCCCGTACAAGCTCGGCGGCTTCGACGACATCTTCAGCAAGGCGGGCGCCGCCTACGCGGTCAAGAACCCCGCCACCGGCGCGCCCCGCGGCTCGCTGGTGACCGGGCCGCAGGCCCAGTGGGCGTACGCCACGCTGGCGATGGGCTCGGCGATGGCGCTCTTCCTCTACCCGCACTCCGTGACGGCCGTGCTGTCCAGCAGGAGCCGCGACACGATCCGCCGCAACATGACGATACTGCCGCTGTATTCGCTGATGCTCGGCCTGCTGGCGCTGCTCGGCTTCATGGCACTCGCGGCCGGCGTCGGCGGCGGCATCAAGGGCTACAACGCCCAACTCGCCATCCCGCAGCTGTTCGAGAACATGTTCCCCTCGTGGTTCGCCGGGGTCGCCTTCGCGGCGATCGGCATCGGGGCACTGGTGCCCGCCGCCATCATGTCCATCGCGGCGGCGAACCTCTTCACCCGCAACATCTACAAGGACCTGATCAAACCGGACGCCACGCCCGCGCAGGAGACCGCGGTCTCCAAGATCGTCTCGCTGGTGGTGAAGGTCGGCGCGCTCGTCTTCGTCCTCACCATGGACAAGACGGTGGCGATCAACTTCCAGCTGCTGGGCGGGATCTGGATCCTCCAGACGCTCCCGGCGATCGTCGGCGGGCTGTTCACCCGCTGGTTCCACCGCTGGGCGCTGCTGGCCGGCTGGGCGGCCGGCATGGGCTACGGGACGTGGAAGGCGTACCAGCAGTCCAGCCCGACGCAGTCGCACTTCGGCGGGAGTTCGGACATGATCCCGTGGATCGGGGAGAAGGGCTACATCGGCCTGACCGCCTTCGTCCTCAACATCGGCATCGCGGTCGTCCTCACGCTGGCGCTGCGCGCGCTCAAGGCCCCGGCGGGCGTGGACGAGACCGTCCTGGCGGACTACACGACCGACTCGGACCCGACCCCGCCCGGGCCCGTCGACCCCTCCCCCGGCACCACCCCCGGCCTGCCGGAACCGGCCGGCGCCTAGGGCCTCCTACCCGGAAGGGAGGTCCGGGCTGCGGAAGGTGCGGCGGTAGGCCTGCGGTGTGGTGCCGGTCCACCGGGAGAAGTGGTGCCGCATGGTCGCGGCATTCCCGAATCCGGCCCGCACCGCCACGGAGTCGACCGTCGCGTCGGTGCCTTCGAGGAGTTCGCGGGCCAGCAGCACCCGCTGGCCCAGCAGCCAGCGGTACGGCGTCGTGCCGGTCTCCTGCTGGAAGCGGCGTGCGAAGGTGCGCGGTGACATGTGGGCGCGGGCGGCCAGCTCCTCGACTGTGGCGTCCCGGTCGAGGTGCCGCTCCATCCAGGAGAGCACGCCGGTGACGGTGTCGCTGGTGGCCCGGGGCAGCGGCCGGGCCACATACTGCGCCTGGCCGCCGTCCCGGTGCGGCGGTACGACCATCCGGCGCGCGATGCCGTTGGCGACGGCGGTGCCCTGCTCCTTGCGCACCAGGTGCAGGCACGCGTCGATGCCCGCAGCGGTGCCGGCCGAGGTGACGACCCCGGTGTCGTCCACGTAGAGCACGTCCGGCTCCACCCGGGCCGCGGGGAAGCGGGCGGCCAGCTCGTCCGTGTGCCGCCAGTGCCCCGCGCACCGCCTGCCGTCGAGCAGGCCCGCCGCGCCCAGCACGAAGACCCCGGAGCACACGCTCAGCACCGTCGCCCCGCGCTCCACGGCCCGCTGGAGCGCCCGCAGGACGTCCGGCGGGAACTCCCTCACGAGCAGGGCGTCCGCGGACGGTACGGCGACGAGGTCGGCCTCGTCCAGGCGGTCGAGGTCTTCCGAGGCGACCACGTCGAAGCCGGCGTGGGTGCGGAGCCTGGGGCCCTCCGCCGAGACGACCGCGAAGTCGTAGCCGGGCAGTCCCTCAGCGGTCCTGTCGAGCCCGAAGACCTCGCACACCACACCGAGTTCGAAGGGGTGGACCCCGTCGAACAGCACCACGGCGACGTTCTGCAGCATGCTCCGAGCATCGCACGTGGCAGGATGTTGCGGTAGTACGGCAGTGCTGCCACTGTTCGAAAGACAGCACCATCGCGACCATTGACTCATGACAGTTCTCCTGGACATCTCCGCACTGCTCGCCCTGGCCCTCGCCCTGACCTTCGTGCCCCTCATGGGCCACCGCACCGACGTCCGCATCACCCGCGAGATCCGCGCCGCGGAGCGCGGCGAAGCGCCCCCGAGGCCGCCGCGACAGGCCGTTCCGGCAAGGGAGGACAGGACTGTGCGGTACTGAACGACCCTTACCACGACACAACATGTGGGCGTCACTCAGCGACCCGGCACTAGATGTATGCTCAACTTCGCTGCCCGCAGGGGAAGCCGGTGCGAATCCGGCGCTGCCCCGCAACGGTGAGCGGTGGCGCGCCCGCGCGCCCCGCACAGCCCGATCGCCTGCCGGCAGCCGGCGCCCGCACGGTCGGAAGACCGGCGTGCGCCGACGAGTCCGGGCCTCGCGGATCGGGTCTGCGGACGCGGTCCGGCATGCCCGCACGCATGCCCGCGACCCCCTCCGCCCCTCCCCCGCACGGCCGCCGCCGCGTACGAGGGAGACCGCACCACCGTGACCATCGCGCCCGAAGCCCCCGCCACCACCGGGGATTCACCCGTAGCCGCGCCCGACAGCACCGACAGCGCCGGCGCCGGCCTGCTGCGTACCCTCGTCGCGCTCTGTGCCGACCTGCCCGACACCGACCCGGGCCGGGTCGCCGCCGCCGCGCTGCGCGGACGCAGCGGCGGCGCCGACGGCGCCGAGCTGCGGACGCTGGCCGTGGAGGCCGCCGCCGGGCTGATCTCGGAGGACCCGGCGTACTCGCGGCTGGCGGCCCGGCTGCTGGCGCTCGCCATCACCGAGGAGGCCGCGTCCCAGGGCGCGGTGTCCTTCGCCGCCTCCATCGCGGTGGGCCACCGCGAGGGCCTGGTCGCCGACCGTACGGCCGACTTCGTCGTACGCCACGCGGGCCGGCTCGACGCGCTGGTCGACCGGGCGCTCGCCGACCGTGCCGACGACCGCTTCGGCTACTTCGGCCTGCGCACCGTCTACAGCCGCTACCTGCTGCGGCACCCGCTGACCCGCAAGGTCATCGAGACCCCGCAGCACTTCATGCTGCGGGTCGCCGCCGGGCTCGCCGAGGACGACTCGGCCCCCGCGGTGGACCAGGTCGCCGCGCTCTACCGGCTGATGAGCGCCCTGGAATACCTGCCCAGCTCGCCGACCCTCTTCAACTCCGGTACGCGGCACCCGCAGATGTCGTCCTGCTACCTGCTGGACTCGCCGCTGGACGAACTGGACTCCATCTACGAGCGCTACCAGCAGGTGGCGCGGCTGTCGAAGCACGCCGGCGGCATCGGCCTGCCCTACTCCCGCATCCGCGCCCGCGGTTCGCTGATCCGCGGCACCAACGGGCATTCCAACGGCATCGTCCCGTTCCTGAAGACCCTCGACGCCTCGGTCGCGGCGGTCAACCAGGGCGGCCGGCGCAAGGGCGCCGCCGCGGTCTACCTGGAGACCTGGCACGCCGACATCGAGGAGTTCCTCGAACTGCGGGACAACACCGGCGAGGACGCCCGCCGCACCCACAACCTCAACCTCGCGCACTGGGTCCCCGACGAGTTCATGCGCCGGGTCGACAGCGACGCCGACTGGTCGCTGTTCTCGCCCGCCGACGTGCCGCAGCTGGTGGACCTGTGGGGCGACGACTTCGACACGGCCTACCGCGCGGCCGAGGCGGCCGGCCTGGCGCAGCGCACGATCCCGGCCCGCGAGCTGTACGGGCGGATGATGCGCACCCTGGCGCAGACCGGCAACGGCTGGATGACCTTCAAGGACGCCGCCAACCGCACCGCCAACCAGACCGCGCTGCCCGGCCACACCGTGCACTCCTCCAACCTGTGCACGGAGATCCTGGAGGTCACCGACGACTCCGAGACCGCGGTGTGCAACCTCGGCTCGGTCAACCTGAGTTCCTTCGTGACGCCGGACGGCGACCTCGACTGGCAGCGGCTCGACGAGACCGTGCACACCGCGGTGACCTTCCTGGACCGGGTCGTCGACATCAACTTCTACCCGACGCGGGAGGCGGGCCGCTCCAACGCGAAGTGGCGGCCGGTCGGCCTGGGCGTGATGGGCCTCCAGGACGTCTTCTTCAAGCTGCGGCTGCCGTTCGCCTCCGCCGAGGCCCGCGCGCTGTCCACGAAGATCGCCGAGCGCGTCATGCTCGCCGCCTACGAGGCCTCCTGCGACCTGGCCGAGCGCAACGGCCCGCTGCCCGCCTGGGACCGGACCCGTACGGCCGCGGGTGTGCTGCACCCCGACCACTACGGCGTCGCATTCCACTGGCCCGAGCGCTGGGCAGCGCTGCGCGGGCGGATCGCCGCGACCGGGATGCGCAACGCGCTGCTGCTGGCCATCGCCCCGACCGCGACCATCGCCTCCATCGCCGGGTCGTACGAGTGCATCGAGCCGCAGGTGTCCAACCTCTTCAAGCGCGAGACGCTGTCGGGCGAGTTCCTCCAGGTCAACTCCTACCTGGTGGCCGAGCTCAAGCAGCTCGGGGTGTGGGACGCGCAGAGCCGGGAGGCGCTGCGCGAGGCCAACGGCAGCGTGCAGGGCTTCAGCTGGATCCCGGCCGAGGTGCGCGAGCTGTACCGCACCGCGTGGGAGCTGCCTCAGCGCGCGCTGATCGACATGGCCGCGGCCCGTACCCCGTACCTGGACCAGAGCCAGTCGCTGAACCTGTTCCTGGAGACGCCCACCATCGGCAAGCTCTCCTCGATGTACGCCTACGCCTGGAAGCAGGGCCTCAAGACCACGTACTACCTGCGGTCCCGCCCGGCCACCCGGATCGCCCGCGCCGCCCAGGCCGCCGTACCCGGACCGCTGAACGTCCCCGCGACCGCCGACGCCGACGCGATCGCCTGCTCCCTGGAAAACCCCGAGTCCTGCGAGGCCTGCCAGTAATGACCACCGCCAGCACCCCTGTGGTGAAGAACCTGCTCGACCCGGGCTTCGAACTGACCCTGCGGCCCATGCGCTACCCGGACTTCTACGAGCGCTACCGCGACGCGATCAAGAACACCTGGACGGTGGAGGAGGTCGATCTGCACTCCGACGTCTCGGACCTGGCCAGACTCACCGCGGGCGAGCAGCACATGATCGGCCGCCTGGTGGCCTTCTTCGCCACCGGAGACTCGATCGTCTCCAACAACCTGGTGCTCACCCTCTACAAGCACATCAACTCCCCCGAGGCGCGGCTCTACCTGTCCCGCCAGCTCTTCGAGGAGGCCGTGCACGTCCAGTTCTATCTGACGCTGCTCGACACGTACCTGCCCGATCCCGCCGACCGGGCCGCCGCCTTCGACGCCGTCGAGGAGATCCCGTCGATCCGCGAGAAGGCGCAGTTCTGCTTCCGCTGGATGGCCAACTTCGACGGGCAGGGGGCCGAGAAGATCGACCGTCTCGAATCCCGCGAGGACCGCCGCCGCTTCCTGCTCAACCTGATCTGCTTCGCCGCCTGCATCGAGGGGCTCTTCTTCTACGGAGCCTTCGCCTACGTCTACTGGTTCCGCTCGCGCGGGCTGCTGCACGGGCTGGCCACCGGCACCAACTGGGTGTTCAGGGACGAGACGATGCACATGAGCTTCGCCTTCGACGTGGTCGACACCGTACGCAAGGAGGAGCCCGACCTCTTCGACGACCAGTTGCAGCGGGAGGTCACCGACATGCTGCGTGAAGCGGTCGACGCCGAGCTGCAGTTCGGGCGCGACCTGTGCGGGGACGGGCTGCCCGGCATGAACACCGAGTCCATGCGGGCGTATCTGGAGTGCGTCGCCGACCAGCGGCTCGCCCGGCTGGGCTTCCCGGCCCTCTACGGGTCGCAGAACCCCTTCTCCTTCATGGAGTTGCAGGGCGTGCAGGAGCTGACCAACTTCTTCGAGCGCCGTCCCTCCGCCTACCAGGTGGCGGTGGAGGGCACGGTGGCGCTCGACGAGGACTTCTAGCCGCCCGCTGCGGGCTGGTCGTTGGGGACGGTCGCGAACTTGGGGGTGGCCTCCGCCATCTGGCGGAGGACATCCTTGCGGTCCCGCTTGGAGAGCCGGTCGATGTAGAGCCGGCCGTAGAGGTGGTCGGTCTCGTGCTGGAGGCAGCGCGCGAAGTAGCCGCTGCCCCGCACCACGACCGGGTTGCCGTGCAGGTCCTGGCCGCGGACCACCGCGTAGTCCGGGCGCGGCGTCTCCATGTACGCGCCCGGAACCGACAGGCAGCCCTCGTTCGAGTCGTCCAGCTGCCGCTTGGCCGCGGGCAGGTCCTCCAGCACCGGGTTGCACAGGGTGCCGACGTGGCGGACGCCGTCGTCGTCGGAGCAGTCGTAGACGAACACCTTCAGGTCGACGCCGATCTGGTTCGCCGCGAGGCCGACGCCCTCGGCGGCGCGCTGGCTGGCGAACATGTCGTCCACGAGCGCGAGCAGCTCGTCGCCGAAGTCCGTGACGTCCCGGCACTCCCGGTGCAGCACCGGATTGCCCACGACGGTGATCGGGCGGGCGGTGCCGCGCTCGCGGTGGGCCAGCTCACGGGCCTCCGCGTCCGTCACGTCGTCGAGGAAGAGCTCCTCCGCAGGGGTGGGGGGCTGGTCGGTGTGCTGCTGGGACATCGGTGCCGTACGCCTTCCGGGCGGTGTGAGTGATCCGTCCAGGGTACGGCCCTCCGCCCGGCCACGTCCCCCGGTCGGCCGTCCCCGCGGCCCGCATGTGCTCCCTCGCCCCCCGGCTAGCAGACCTCTTCGAGGTCGCGCCAGGCCCGGGTGGACGGGGAGTCGGCGACCCAGCCGTCGAGCAGGCCGCGGACGAGGCCCGACGGCGCGGCGATCCCGCACTCCCGCTCGGGCGACCAGTGCTGCCCCGAGCCGTGCTCGCTCAGGTGGCTGAGGTGCCCGGGGTGCCCCGGCTCGCCGTGATCGTGCGGGTCCCGCGCCGCGGAGCCGTCGTCCGTGGGCATCCGGCTCTCGGAGCACGTGCGGCACAGCAGGCGCACCGACGAGGACCAGTCCTCGGCGGCGTAGCCGGCCTCGGCGGCGAGGCGTTCGAGGGCGTCCCGGTCGGCGGGGGCGTCCGCTTCGAGCAGGACCAGCCAGGTCGGCACCGGTGACGGCGCCCACAGCTCGATCTCGTCGAAGACCGGGTAGACCGACCCGCCGGAACCGCCCGCGGTGTCCCGCTCGCCGTGCGGCACCCCGTCGTGCAGGACGACCTCGCCCCAGCGCCGCCCCGAGGACGGCAGCGGGATGGAGAGCACCTCGACGCGGGCCGGGTCGAGCCGCCGGCCCCACACCACCTCGGCCTCGCCCTCAGGCGAGAGCCGCACGGCCGCGCTGCCCAGCGGCAGCCTCGCGGACTCCTCACCGCTGCGCGCGGCGGTGCCGGCCGGCATCCGCAGGCCGTACGCCTGCCAGGAGCGGCGGGCCAGCGGCCAGTCCTGGAGCGCGGTGGCGGCGATGCCGAGGTTCCACCAGTCGGGGGCGCCGACCGGCCGGTCCAGCAGCGCCACGGCCCGCAGCCCGGCGATCCTGGCCTGCGCCCAGTCGTGCCGGAACTTGTGCAGCAGCGCCAGGTTGTACCAGGACTCGGAAAGCCACGGCTCCAGATCGGCGGCGCGGGTCAGCAGGGCGCCCGCGTCGTCGTAGCGGCCGTCGTCGATCAGCGAGAACGCCTGGTCGGTGGCCTGCCGCCATGTGGGCGACGGCCGGTGCCGCACTCTGCCGAAGATCTTCAACGTCGTTACCCGCCTGCCCGCTCAGCCGATCACTGCCAGGACGTCGCCTTCCCGCACCACGATCACGTCCCCCGGGGGGACTCGCACCGCTGTGCGCGGGTCCCTTTCTCGTACCCCCCGCACGTCGTCGGACGAGCGGGTACGACTCCAACCTTGCACATTTTGGCCGTTGTCTCAGCCCGGCCCTGACCCCTGTGCGGCGGCGACCCTCACCATGCCTCCTTGCCATCCCCGTGGGCATCCAACCATGCCCAGGTGAGGCACTCCACCGGCACCCGGGCGAGCCGCCCTCACCCGAATGGCCTACGGACGAGCGAACCGGCCCCCGCGCCGGCCGGCTGCGGCACGGGCGGCGGCCACGGGTGCCGGGACAGGGCGCGGCCCAGCGCGGCGACCACGCAGGGGTCGAACTGGCTGCCCGTGCACCGCCGCAGCTCGGCCAGCGCGGCGGCGGCCGGGCGGGCCTGGCGGTAGCTGCGGGTGGAGGTCATGGCGTCCAGCGCGTCGGCCACCGCGACGATCCGGGCCGGCCACGGGATGAGCCGTCCGGCCAGGCCGTGCGGATATCCGGCGCCGTCGAGGCGTTCGTGGTGGTGCAGGACGGCCACCCGGGCCACCGCGGGCACCCCGGTGTCCCGGACCAGCGCGTAGCCGTGCCCGGGGTGCCGCTGCACGGTCCGCCGCTCGGCGGCGGTGAGCGGCCCCGGCTTGCGCAACAGGGCCCCGGGGACGCCGAGTTTGCCGATGTCGTGCAGGGTCCCGGCGAGCCGCAGCGCGGCCACCAGGTCGCCGCTGAGGCGCAGTTCCGCCCCGATCAGGGCGCTGGCCTGCCCGACGCGGTCGCCGTGGCCGCGGGTGTAGGGGTCCTTGAGCTGCATGGCGGCGACCAGCTCCGTGACCGGGCTCACCGCCGGACCCCGGCCCGGCCCGTCGGCGGAAAGGATTCTGCGCGGTCAGGGCCGCTGCGGCCGGCATCGTAGGGATACGGCACGGCGGCCTCCTCCGGCAAGCACACGGCGGGCGCGGCCCCATCGGAGGCCCTGGCCCCGGCGGGAACACCCGCCGGTATTCAGGACGATAGGGCCGCGCCCGCCGTCGCAGTGCGGAAAGCTCGCTTTACGCCCGTACGGGCGACCCTCGCCGTACCCGTGTTGACGCCGAAGCCGGCCGGGCGAGGGCGCGGGCTAGGACGCCGGTTCGGCGGCGGACCCGGTCCGGGAGGCCGTCGCGGACGCGGACGCCGAGGTGGACGCGGGGGGCGACGCGGAAGGGGAACCCGCCGCGGACGCGGAGTCGGTGGTGGACGCGGCGCCCGCGCGGATCATCTCGATCCGCATCATCACCTTCGACCGCAGGTCGGTCGGTACGTCGTCGGAGCCGCAGCACCGCTTCACCAGCTTCTTCACGGCCTGCTCGAGCCCGTACTTCTCCAGGCACGGGTGGCACTCCTCGAAGTGCTGCCTGAATTTGGTGCAGGCGTCGTCGGACATCTCGTTGTCGAGATATTCGTAGAGGTGGCCCAGCACCTCCGAGCAGTCCGTCTCATGCGCGTTGCCGCAACTCATGAATCCGCGCCCTTCTCATTTCCCGCGCCCGCCGGGACCAGCCCGCGGTCACGGGCGTAGTCCTCGAGCAGCTCGCGCAGCTGACGACGCCCGCGGTGCAGCCTGGACATCACCGTGCCGATGGGCGTTCCCATGATGTCCGCGATCTCCTTGTAGGCAAAGCCCTCGACATCCGCGAGATACACCGCGATGCGGAATTCCTCCGGGATCGCCTGGAGGGCCGCCTTCACGTCGGAGTCGGGCAGGTGGTCGAGCGCCTGCGACTCAGCGGAGCGCAGACCCGTCGACATGTGCGACTCGGCGCGGGCGAGCTGCCAGTCCTCGATGTCCTCCGAGCCGCTGCGCAGCGGCTCGCGCTGCTTCTTGCGGTAGGAGTTGATGAAACTGTTGGTGAGGATGCGGTAGAGCCAGGCCTTCAGATTGGTGCCCTCACGGAACTGGTGGAAGGACGCGTACGCCTTCGCGTACGTCTCCTGCACCAGATCCTCCGCGTCGGCCGGATTGCGGGTCATCCGCAGCGCGGCCGAGTACATCTGGTCGAGGAACCCAAGGGCGTCCCGCTCGAAGCGCTCGGTGCGCCGCGCGCTGCTCTCCTGTGCTGCCTGACCGGACGCACCCGCGGTTTCCGCCGTGCTGTCGTCGGTGCCGGTGACCGGACCCACCTCCTCAGAAACGCCAGCGAGTCCCAAAGCGGACACGCTCGTCTCGGAGGATATTGCACTGGCGAGTGATGCGCCCGATCCGCCCTTGCCACGGTCCTTGCCGTCGCCCTTGGCGGGCCATTCCGCCCAGTTCACAAATGGTGCGGCGACCGCCGACTGCGCGGTGGCCTCTGCGCGGGGCCGGCATGCGGCTGAAACCATGCGGATGCCTCTCTCACCGGAGCTTTGTCACAGCTTTTCGCTCTTCCGCATGGCACAACGCCACTGTTGCTGTCGTCATTCCCGCGGTGGAGCCGAAGCGCAACCCGGAGCACGACCGGAGACGTAGGACCAGGGCCGCTTCCCCGGCTCAGCGGTGCCCGCTGCGGCTTCCGGTTCGCCCGCCGGCGTGCGCGGTGGCGTGCCCGAGGTCGGCGAGCCAGTCGGCGACAGCCCCGGTCAGCACGGCGAGTGCCTCCTCCTGGGTGACGCCGGCCCGCTTGGGCACCCCGAAGCCGTGGTCCGCGTACGGCACCTCCACCGGCTCGCGGCCCGGCGGGAATTCGGCGGGGCGGCCGAACGGGTCGTGGCCGCCCTGCACGGTCAGCAGCGGCAGGATGTCGGCGGCGGCGGTCAGTTCTGCGGCCCGCGACGAGCCCGGGCGGCCCGGCGGGTGCAGCGGGAAGGCCAGCGCCAGGACGGCGGCGGCGCCGAGGCGTTCGGCCGTACGGCAGGCGACCCGGGCACCGGCGCTGCGCCCGCCGGCGATCACCGGCAGGCCCGGCGAGGCGAGGGCGGGCCACAGCACGGTCCAGCCGGCGTCCAGGGTGGCCGGCGCGGGGGCGAGTCTGCGGCCCGCGACCCGCCACGGCTGCTCGACCAGCGCGACGACCACGCCTGCGGCGGGCAGCACGGCGGCCAGCGCGGCCAGGTCCCGCGCCTCGATGCCGCCGCCCGCGCCGTGGCCGAGCGCGAGCACGCTGCGCGGCCGGGTGGCGGCGTACCAGCTGATCCGCGCGGGACCTGCCGGGGTGTCGGCCTCTTCGGTGCGGGCGGCTGCGGGGGCGGGCGGTGCGTCCATCAGAAAAGTGTCTCCTCCTCGGGCGCGGGCAGCTCGTCGAGCAGCTCGGGGCCGTTGTTCGCGACATTGCTCACCGCCATGCCCACCGGGTAGGCCCGCATCAGGCCCTCGGGCGGCGGAGCGAGGAGGCCGCGCAGCACATCGGGGTCGGTGGTGGCCGGGTCGAGCCAGGCGTCCCACCGGTCGGGGGTGATCACCAGCGGCATCCGGGGGTGGATGTCGGCCAGCGCGCGCGGGCCCCGGCCCTCGTAGCCGGCCAGCTCGCCGGTCTCGGCCGCGGTGGTGATCACCGTGCAGGTGGTCCACCAGGCGCGCGGGTGGTCGTCGGGCAGGGTGCGGTCGCGCCAGAACTCGTACAGCCCGGCCATCGCCATCACCGAGCCGTCGGCGGGCGTGACGAAATACGGCTGCTTGCGGCCCCGCTTGCGCCTGCCCTGCTCCTCAAGCTGCCGCTCGCCCTCCCCGGTCACCCACTCGTAGTAGCCGTCGGCCGGTATCAGACAGCGCCTGGCGGCCAGGGCGCGGCGGAAGGACGGCTTCTCGGCGGCCGTCTCGGCCCGCGCGTTGATCATCTTCACGCCCACGTCGGGCGTCTTCGCCCAGGACGGGACCAGGCCCCAGCGCAGCACGCGCAGCTGGCGTACCGGCTCGGGGGAACCGGAGTCCCGCACCGGACGGTCCAGTACGACAGGGACGTCCTTCGTCGGCGCCACGTTGTAGTCCGGGGCAAGGGTCTCGGTGGGCTCCCACTTCGTGACGCCGAAGAGGCCCGTGAGATCTTCTGGTTTCCGGCTCGCCGCATATCGACCGCACATGGGTGCCAGACTGCCACGACCGCGGGCCCCGGCGGCGACCGGATCGCAAGGGCGTACGAAGCAAGCGCGGGGCAGGACGCAGGAGGGAATGAGCGCCGAATGAACGTCGCGAGCATCGCCGGGATGTGGGACCGGCTGACCGGGACGCAGGCCGACCCGCCGCGCTGGCTGATCTGGGCGACCGCGGTGCTGGCCCTGGCGGCGGTGCTGTCCGGCGGGGTCTGGCGGATCGTGCGCAACGCGGTGACGATCGCGCACGAGGGCGGGCACGGTCTGGTGGCGCTGCTCACCGGCCGGCGGCTCGACGGCATAAGGCTGCATTCGGACACCTCGGGATTGACGGTCTCCCGCGGCAGAGCGCGCGGCCCCGGCATGGTGCTGACCGCCGCGGCCGGCTACACGGCGCCGCCGCTGCTGGGCCTGGCGGGCGCGGCCCTGCTGGCGGCCGGGCACATAACGGCGCTGCTGTGGGGGGCCACGGCGCTGCTGCTGGCGATGCTGGTGATGATCCGCAACGCGTACGGGGCTCTGACGGTGGTGCTGACCGGGGCGCTCTTCCTGCTGGTGTCCTGGGTCACCAAAGCGCAGGTCCAGGCGGCCTTCGCCTATCTGGTGGTGTGGTTCCTGCTGGCCGGCGGCGCCCGTCCGGTCGCCGAATTGCAGCGCTCCAGGCGCCGGGACCGCAGCGGGAACTCCGACGCCGACCAGCTGGGCCGGCTGACCGGGACGCCGGCCGCGCTGTGGCTGTTCTTCTTCTACGTGATCGCGCTGTGCGCGGTCGTCGGCGGCGGGCAATGGCTGCTGATCCGCTGACCCCGCCGACCGGAAGTGAGCGTTCCGGTCCGGATGACCTTCATGTGACACCTGGTTTCCGGGAGGTTTCGGCTGATTCGCCAACTTATCTCCCCGTACCCGAGCCACTACGCTGGGCCTCATGAGCGACAGCGCCGCGCACTCCCCCCTCCGGTGGGCCGCCCCCACCGCGCCCGGTGCCGTTGACGCGACCGTCACGGTGCCCGGATCGAAGTCGGTGACCAACCGTGCCCTGGTGCTTGCCGCGCACTCCTCGGAACCCGGATGGCTGCGCCGCCCGCTGCGCAGCCGGGACACCGTCCTGATGGCCGACGCGCTGCGGGCGATGGGCGTCCAGATCGACGAGACGGTCAACCCCGACGGCGGCGAGGCCTGGCGGATCATCCCCGCGGGGCTGCGCGGCCCGGCGACCGTCGACGTCGGCAACGCGGGCACGGTGATGCGCTTCCTGCCGCCGGTGGCCGCGCTCGCCGACGGCCCGGTCCGCTTCGAGGGCGACGCACGCGCGTACGAGCGCCCGCTGCACGGCGTGATCGACGCGCTGCGCGCCCTGGGCGCGCGGATAGACGACGAGGGCCGCGGGTCACTGCCGCTGACCGTCTACGGCGCCGGGTCGCTGACCGGCGGCGCGGTGGACGTCGACGCCTCCTCCTCGTCGCAGTTCGTCAGCGCCCTGCTGCTGTCGGGGCCGCGCTTCAACAAGGGCCTGGAGATCCGGCACACCGGCCGTGCGCTGCCCTCGGTCCCGCACATCCGGATGACCGTGGACATGCTGCGCAAGGCCGGCGCCCGGGTGGACGCCCCGCAGAGCGGCGGCGCCAGGAACGTCTGGCGGGTCACCGCGGGCGCCCTGCTCGGCCGGGACGTCACGGTGGAGCCCGACCTGTCGAACGCGGCGCCCTTCCTGGCCGCGGCCCTGGTCACCGGCGGCCGGGTGACCGTGCCCGGCTGGCCGCGCAGGACCACCCAGCCCGGCGACGCGCTGCGGGAGATCTTCACCCGGATGGGCGGCTCGTACGAACAGACCGACCACGCGCTGACCTTCCGCGGCACCGGGCGGATCCGCGGCATCACCGCCGACCTGCACGACGTGGGCGAGCTGACCCCGGTGATCGCGGCGGTCGCGGCGCTCGCCGAGTCCGAGTCGGAGCTGACCGGGATCGCGCACCTGCGGCTGCACGAGACCGACCGGCTCGCGGCGCTGGCCAAGGAGCTGGGCGAGATGGGCTGCGACATCACCGAGACCGGCGACAGCCTGCGCATCCGCCCGCGCCCGCTGCACGGCGGCGACTTCCACACCTACGAGGACCACCGCCTGGCCACCGCGGCCGCGGTCCTCGGCCTGGTCGTGGAGGGCGTCCGGGTGGAGGACGTGGCGACGACCGCCAAGACACTGCCGGACTTCCCCGAGCTGTGGACCACGATGCTGGGCGTACCGGCGGGACAGGGCTGAAAAGTGCGGCGCTACGGCAAGAACCCGGACGAGGACGACATCAGGGTCCGCCCCAACAGCAGGGGCACCCGGCCGCGTACGACCATCAGGCCCAAGCACGAGGACGCCGCCGAGGGCATGGTGCTGACCGTGGACCGCGGCCGGCTCACCGTCCTGGTCGACCACCGCGAGGTCACCGCCATGAAGGCCCGCGAGCTGGGCCGCAAGTCCGCGGTCGTCGGCGACCGGGTCGCGGTGGTCGGCGACCTGTCGGGGGCCAAGGACACGCTGGCCCGGATAGTCAGGGTCGAGGCGCGCAGGTCGGTGCTGCGGCGCACCGCCGACGACGACGACCCCTTCGAGCGGGTGGTCGTCGCCAACGCCGACCAGCTGGCCATCGTCACCGCGCTCGCCGACCCCGAGCCGCGCCCGCGGATGATCGACCGCTGCCTGGTCGCGGCCTACGACGCCGGCCTCGACCCGCTGCTGGTGCTCACCAAGTCCGACCTGGCGCCCGCGGCGCCGCTGCTGGAGACGTACGGGGCCCTCGACCTGTCCTACGTGGTCACCAATCGGGACGACTTCCTGACCGGCGGGGTGGACCAGATCCGCGAACGCCTCGCCGGCCGGGTCACCGCCTTCGTCGGGCACAGCGGTGTCGGCAAGACCACCCTGGTCAACGCGCTGGTGGAGCGTCAGCGCAGCACCGGTGTGGTCAATGCGGTGACCGGGCGCGGCCGGCACACCACCACCTCGGCGCTCGCGCTGCCGCTGCCCGGCGCGGGACCCGAGGGGGCGGCGGGCTGGGTCATCGACACCCCGGGCGTCCGCTCCTTCGGGCTGCACCACATCGACCCGTCCCGGGTCATCAAGGCCTTCCCCGACCTGGAGCCCGGCACCGAGGAGTGCCCGCGCGGCTGTTCGCACGACGAGAAGGACTGCGCCCTGGACGCCTGGGTGGCGGCGGGCCACGCGGAACCCGCCCGTCTCGACTCGCTGCGCCGCCTGCTGGCCACCCGGGAGCGCCGCGAGGGCGACTGACCGGTACGGTGGGGCCGCCTCACTTCCGCCTCATTCCGCCCTGTGCTGTGTGATGATCGACAGCGCACGCGCCGGTGCACGACCGGCGGAGATGCGGGTATGAGCAGCGCGAGCGGCCGCAGCGGGCGGCGCGAGCGGAACGAGCCGAAACGGAGGCGCCCCGATGGCCTGGCTCCTGGTGGTGGTCGCGGGTCTCTTCGAGACCGGCTTCGCGGTCTGCCTCAAGCTGTCGCACGGCTTCACCCGCCTGTGGCCTACGGTTGCCTTCTGCGTCTTCGCCCTCGGCTCCTTCGGCCTGCTCACCCTGTCGCTGAAAAAGCTCGACGTCGGTCCCGCGTACGCCGTCTGGACCGGTATCGGCGCGGCGGGCACCGCGATCTACGGCATGGCCTTCCTCGGCGACCTGGTCTCCGCCCTCAAGCTCGCGTCGATCTCACTGGTCGTCGTGGGCGTCATCGGCCTGCAGATCTCCGGCTCCTCGCACTGACCCCGGCCCCGCCCGGCGGTCGCCGCGCCATGCTCCGAGCCGGCCGGCACCGTTCCTGAACCGCCGTCCCGGTCCTGAGCCGCCGTCCCGCTCACAGCACCGCCCGCTCGGCCGGGAAGTGGCAGGCCGTCACATGGTCGGCGCCCTGCTCCGCCAGCGGCGGTACGTCGGCGGTGCACCGCGCGCGCCGCTCCTCCCCCAGGGTCGCGAAGACCGGGCAGCGGGAGCGGAAGGCGCAGCCCGGCAGCCGCCGGGTCGGACTCGGCGGGTCGCCGGGCAGCAGGATGCGGGTACGGGCCCGCTCGCGTACCGGGTCGGGCAGCGGCACCGCCGACAGCAGCGCCTGGGTGTACGGGTGCAGGGGCCGGGCGAAGACCTCGCCGACCGCGCCCGCCTCGACCGTACGGCCCAGATACATCACGCTCACCCGGTCCGCGATGTGCCGCACCACGGACAGGTCGTGCGACACGAACAGGTAGGCCAAACCCAGTTCGGCCCGCAGCCGCAGCAGCAGGTTGACGATGCCGGCCTGCACCGACACGTCGAGCGCCGAGACCGGCTCGTCCAGGACCAGCAGCCTCGGATCGACCGCCAGGGCGCGGGCGATGCCGATGCGCTGGCGCTGGCCGCCGGAGAATTCGTGCGGGAAGCGGTCCGCGTGCGCCGGGTCGAGGCCGACCTGGCGCAGCAGTTCCGGCACCCGGCGGGCGATACGGCCCCGGTCGGCGCGCTGGGCGCGCAGCGGCTCGGCGACGATGTCGCCGACCGGCAGCCGCGGGTCGAGACTGGCCATCGGGTCCTGGAAGACGATCTGCACCTGCGCGCGCAGGGCGTGCGCCTCGCGCCGGGTCAGCGCGTCCGTGCCGCGGCCCAGCACCTCGACGCTGCCGCGCTCCGGCCGTTTCAGCTCCAGGATCTCGAAGAGGGTGGTGGACTTGCCCGAGCCCGACTCGCCGACCAGGCCGAGGACTTCGCCGGTCCTGATGTCGAGGTCCACCTCGTCCACGGCGTACACCGAGCCGACCCGGCGCTTGAGCACCGCGCCCTTGAGCAGGGGGAAGGTCCTGGCCAGGCCGGCGACCCGCAGCACGGTGTCCCCGTCGGGCCGCCGGTCCGCCACGGGCGCCGCCGGGCTCTCGGCGACGGCCACCGGGAAGACGTCGAGCGGCCCGAGCCCGGCGATCTCGTCGGACCGCACGCAGGCTGCCAGGTGCGTGGCCCGCGCACGGGCGGTGACGTCGGCTGACGGCGCGGCGGGCGCTGCCGCCGCCGGTTCGGCTTTCCGCAGCGCGGGCGCCGGCTCCGCCACCGCGATCGGCCCGGGTACCGCCGTCGCTTCGGGTCCCGCCGATCCGGCCTCCGCCGGCGCCCGTTCCGGCTCGGCCGGGGCGGTCGGCCCCGGCTCCGCCACCGCGGTCAGCCCCGGTTCCGCCGCCCGGCAGCGGGCCTCGGCCAGGGGGCAGCGCGGGGCGAAGGCGCAGCCGGGCGGGAGCGAGCCGGGCACGGGCGGGGCGCCGGGGATCGGCACCAGCGGTTCGGGCCGCCCCTTCGCGTCCGCGTCCAGCCGCGGCACCGCGCCGATCAGGCCCAGCGTGTACGGCATCCGCGGCCGGGCGAACAGCGCGTCCACCGGCGCGGTCTCCACGATCCGGCCCGCGTACATCACCGCGACCCGGTCCGCGCTGCCCGCGATGACGCCCAGGTCGTGGCTGACCAGCAGCAGGGCGGCGCCGGTCTCGCGCTGCGCCGTGCGCAGCACGTCGAGCACCTGGGCCTGCACGGTCACGTCGAGCGCGGTGGTGGGCTCGTCGGCGAGGATGACGTCGGGGTCGTTCGCGACGGCCATGGCGATCATGGCGCGCTGCCGCATGCCGCCGGAGAATTCGTGCGGGAAGGCCGCGGCCCTGATCCGCGGCTCGGGGATGCCGACCAGGTCGAGGAGCTCCACCGCCCGCTCGGCGGCCCGCTCCCGGGAGAGGTCCTGGTGGGCGCGCAGCGCCTCGGCGATCTGGTCGCCGATCCGGTAGACCGGCGTGAAGGCGGACAGCGGGTCCTGGAAGACCATGGCGATCCGGTTGCCGCGCACCGCGGACAGCGCCGCGTCGGTGGCGCCCACCAGTTCTGTCCCGTCGAGGCGTACCGAGCCGCGTACGCGCGCGCCGCCCGGCAGCAGCCCCATTGCGGCGAGCGCGGTCACCGACTTGCCCGAGCCCGACTCGCCGACCAGGCCCAGGACTTCGCCGCGGTGCAGGACCAGGTCGACACCGCGCACGGCGGGCACCGTACCGAAGTCCACCTCCAGGCCTCGGATGTCGAGCACGACGTCGTCCGGCACCGACTCCGTCACCGGGCCGCCCCCTTCGTGCGCCGCCGCGTGGACGTCGGGTCGATCGCGTCGCGCAGACCGTCGCCGATCAGGTTCACCGCGAGCACGAAGACGACCAGCAGCCCGGCGGCGAAGAAGAACATCCACGGGTAGGTGACCGCGGCCCCGGTGCCGTCGGCGATCAGGGTGCCGAGCGAGACGTCGGGCGACTGCACGCCGAAGCCGAAGTAGGACAGCGCGGTCTCGCTCATCACGGCGGTGCCCACCGCGATGGTCGCGTCGATGATGAGGAAGGACGCCACATTGGGCACGATGTGCCGGACGATGATCCGCAGCGGCCCGACGCCCATGTAGCGGGCCGCCCGGACGAATTCCCGCTCCCGCAGCGAGATCGCCATCGACCGCACCACCCGGGCGGTGACCATCCACGCGAAGAGCGCGAGCAGCAGCGCGAAGATCAGCCAGCCGCCGCCCTTGAGCCGCGGCGAGACCACGGAGATCACCAGGAAGCTGGGGAAGATCAGCAGCAGGTCGGTGACGAAGGTCAGCAGCCGGTCGGTCCAGCCGCCGAAGTAGCCCGCGCACGCGCCGACGGCGGCGGCGCCCGCGGTCGCGGCCACCCCGACCAGCAGCCCGATGATCAGCGACTTCTGCAACCCGCGCACGGTCTGCGCGAAGACGTCCTGGCCGATCCTGTTGGTGCCCCACCAGTGCCGGGACGAAGGCGCCGAGCGCAGCGCGGTGTAGTCGATGTCGCTGTAGCTCCACCGGGTCAGGTGCGGCCCCGCGAAGGCGAGCACGAACAGCAGCGCCACCACGACCAGGCCCGCGACGGCGCTGGGGTGGCCGGCGAAGCGGCGCAGGGTGACCCTGACCCGGCTGGGCGGCCCCGCGACCAGGCCGTCGTCGTCCTCGGCTCCGGCGAGCAGGGTCTCTGGTGCGGTGGCCATGGCGGTGTGGTGGCCCCTTGTCGTGAAGCCGCGGTCAGCGGCGGTGGTCGGAACCCTGATCGGGCGTACCCGTCAGGCGTGGCGGATACGCGGGTCGAGGGCGGCGTGCAGCAGATCGGCGACGAAGCCGGACAGCAGGACGACGACGGCCGCGAACGTACTGACCGCGACGACCGAGTTGACGTCGTCCTTGCCGATCGAGGCGACCAGCCACTCCCCCATGCCGTGCCACCCGAAGATCGCCTCGGTGAAGATCGCGCCGGTGAAGACCGCGAGGAAGTTGTAGGAGAAGAAGGTCGACATCGGGATGAGCGCGGTACGCAGCCCGTGCTTGAGCAGCGCCTTGCGCCGGGTCAGGCCCTTGGCCCGGGCGGTGCGCAGGTAGTCGGAGCCGAGGACGTCGAGCATGGTACTGCGCTGGTAGCGGCTGTAGGTGGCGATGGTGATCAGCCCGATCGACAGGCTCGGCAGCAGCAGGTGCACGGCCCGGTCCTTGGCGTGCGCGAACCAACCGCCGTGCAGACCGGGGGTCTTCTCGCCGGTGAACCTGATCAGGTCGGTGCCCAGCGCCTGGTTGAGCTTGATGGCGCCGATCTTGAGCAGCACCGCGAGCAGGAAGACCGGGGTGGACAGCAGGACGAAGGAGGTGACGGTGACGAGCCGGTCGGACAGCCGGTACTGCCTGACCGCGGTCCAGGCGCCGGCCAGCACGCCGATCACCGTGCCGGCCACGGTGCCGACCACCAGCAGCCGCAGGCTGACCCCGACCCGGCGGCCGAACTCGGCGTTGACCGAGGTGCCGTCGATGGTGCTGCCGAGGTCGCCGCGCACCGCGTGGGACGCCCAGTGCCCGAACCGGTCGTAGAGCAGGGTGTGGTCGTTGATGCCGAGCGCGCTGAGCTGCGCGTCGACGGCGGCGGGCCGCGGCGGCGGCTGCCGGGCCTCGAAGTACGCCCGCGGCTGGAGCGCGGTGGCCGCCAGCGCGTACGACAGGCACACGGCGACCAGCAGCAGGACCACGTAATAACCCAGCCGCCGGGCCAGATACGCGAGCACATCGGGTCCTCTCTCCGGCGTCACCACGATCCTCGGGGCATTGTGTTACCGCAATATGAAGAGGCCGTGTCGGCATTACCAAAGAGGCGCGTGGGGCGGCGGTGGCGGTCTAGCGTCAAGCGCCAGTGCCGTGCCCGGAGGGGCAGCGGATGCTGGTGCGCCGTGCCCGACGACCGGAGGAGCCACCCATGCCCAGGATGTTCGGCGGACCCGCCACCGCGGTCGCCATGGCCCTTTCCACCGCGGTGCTGGTCGCGGGGTGCAGCGGCGGCTCCGACGACGACGGGAAAGCGGCGCCGAAGAAGAGCGCCGCGGCGCCCGTGGTGGGCACCTCGGGGATCAACGCGCAGCCCGCGAGCAGGGTCAAGCAGGGCGGCACCTTGAAGCTGTCGATCCAGCAGTGGATCTCGCAGTGGAATTTCTACCAGGTGGACGGCACGCAGGGTGACGCCCAGAGCATCGACGTCCAGGTGCTGCCGAGCCTCTTCCGCTACGACGCCAAGGGCGTCTCGCAGCTCGACAAGGACTTCCTGGTCTCGGCCACCGTCACCTCCACCACCCCGCAGGTGGTCACCTACACCCTGAACCCGAAGGCCAGGTGGTCCGACGGCAAGCAGCTGAGCTGGCAGGACTTCGCCACCCAGTGGAAGGCGCTGAACGGCAAGGACGACCGCTACCTGGTCGCCGACACCAGCGGCTACGACCAGATCTCCGCGGTCACCAGGGGCGTTGACGACCAGCAGGTGAAGGTCACCTTCGGCAAGCCGTACGCCGACTGGCAGCGGCTCTTCCGCCCGCTGCTGCCCGCCCCCTCGATCGCGACGCCCGAGCTGTTCAACAAGGGCTGGCTGGGCAAGGTCCCGATCACCGGCAACTCCTGGAGGATCAGCGGGTACGACACGACCGCGCAGACCGTCACGACCGTGCCCGACCCCCACTGGTGGGGCGCGAAGCCGAAGTTGGACGCGATCATCTACCGGGCGCTGGACACCTCGGCGGATACCGACGCGTATCTCAACAAGGAGATCGACGAGACCCCGGCCTTCCAGCCGGAGGACTACAAGCGGCTGGCGAAGTCCCCCGACACCGCCATCAGGACCGGCTCGCGCTGGGACGAGGTCCACATCACCCTCAACGGCGCCCGCGGCCCGCTCCAGGACCTCGCCGTACGGCAGGCGGTGGACCTGGCGATCGACCGGCAGGGCATCGTCGCCGCCTTCTCCAAGGACCTGCCCTTCACCGTCAAGCCGCTCGACAACCACTTCTTCATGCCCAACCAGCAGGGCTACCAGGACAACGCGGGCAAGTGGGGCGACTACGACCTCGCGGGCGCCAGGAAGCTGCTCGGCCAGGCCGGCTGGCAGGACAACGGCCCCGGCAAGCCGCGCACCAAGGGCGGCAAGCAGCTCACCCTGCAATATGTGATCAGCGCCGGAAGCAGCTCGTCGGCCACCGACCAGGCGCAGCTGGTGCAGGCGCAGCTCGGCCAGGCCGGCATCGCGGTGAAGATCCAGACGGTCCCGTCCAACGACTTCTTCGAGAAGTACGTCAACACCGGCGCCTTCGACCTGGTCAGCTTCCGCAACGTCGACGCGCTCTTCCACACCCTGCTGTACTCGACCTTCCAGGCGCCGACCGGCTCGCAGGTGTACGGCAACTACGGCCGGATCACGACCCCGCAGATCCAGCAGCTGATCACCCAGGCCGCGCAGACCACCGACCGGACCGCGGCCGACGCGCTCTACAACCAGGCGGACGCGAAGATCTGGGAGCAGGTGCACTCCATCGAGCTGTACCAGCGCCCGCAGATCGTCGCGGTCCGCAAGGGCCTGGCCAACTTCGGCGCCTCGGGCCTGGCGGACTGGGACTACGACCGCATGGGCTGGACCTCCTAGGAAGCTGGACCTCCTCGGAAGAGGTGCCCGCCGGCTCCCGGGAGGAGGTGTCCCGCGGCTCCCCCGCCGGAGCCGCGGGACGCGCGGGCGGGGCGCGGACCGGCGGGCCGCGCACCGCCGCGCTACTGTTCGGCGCATGCCCGACTTCAACGACGACCTGCGGCTGGCCCATGTGCTGGCCGACGCCGCCGACGCCGCGACCATGGCGCGCTTCAAGGCACTCGACCTCAAGGTCGAGACCAAGCCCGACCTCACACCGGTCAGCGAGGCGGACAAGGAGGCCGAGGAGCTGATCCGCGGCCAGTTGGGCCGTGCCAGGCCGCGCGACGCGGTGCTCGGCGAGGAGTACGGCAGCCACGGCTCGGGCCCCAGACGCTGGATCGTCGATCCGATCGACGGCACCAAGAACTACGTCCGCGGGGTACCGGTGTGGGCGACGCTCATCGCGCTGGTGGTACAGGGCGAGCACGGTGCGGACGAGGGGGTCGTCGGGGTGGTCTCGGCGCCGGCCCTCGGCCGCCGCTGGTGGGCGGCGAAGGGCACCGGCGCGTACACCGGGCGCAGCCTGTCGTCGGCGACCCGGCTGCACGCCTCCCGGGTGAGCCGGCTCGAGGACGCGTCCTTCGCGTACTCGTCGCTGAGCGGCTGGGAGGAGCAGGGCCGCCTCGACGGCTTCCTGCACCTGACCCGCAACTGCTGGCGGACCCGCGGCTACGGGGACTTCTGGCCGTACATGATGGTGGCCGAGGGGTCGGTGGACATCTGCGCCGAGCCCGAGCTGAGCCTGTGGGACATGGCGGCGAACGACGTGATCGTCCGGGAGGCGGGCGGCCGGTTCACCTCGCTGGACGGGGTGCCCGGTCCCTTCGGCGGCAACGCGGCGGCGTCCAACGGGCTGCTGCACGAGGAACTGCTGGGGTATCTCGGCGGTTCATGAGCAACTGCCGGGGCTTTCCGGGCGGTTCGTGAACGCGGCTGCGCGGTGTCGCGGCGATTCGTGACCGAGAGCTACTCATCGCGCGCGGACCCTTGCCCACCACTGGGGTGCGTGTGACTATGAAGGCACCCCCGCTTGTGAATGTGTGAATGCATTCACGGACGGGTCCACCCCAGGAGGTGCCCGACCATGCTGGTCAGCGACGCGATGACGACGATGGTTCTCACCATCGGCCCCGCCCACACTCTCCGCCAGGCCGCCGAGTTGATGTCCGCCCGCCGGGTCGGCGCGGCGATCGTCCTCGACACCGACACCTGCGGACTCGGCATTCTGACGGAGCGTGACGTGCTCAACGCCGTGGGCGCGGGCCTGAGCCCCGACCACGAGCCGGCGCACGCCCACACCACCACCGACGTCGTCTTCGCCGGACCCCGGTGGACGCTGGAGGAGGCGGCCACCGCGATGCTGCGCGGCGGCTTCCGCCATCTGATCGTGCTGGACGGCCACGAGCCGGTCGGCGTGGTCTCGGTGCGCGACATCATCCGCTGCTGGGCGCCGGTGAAAGCCGCGGTCCCGGCGTAGCCGCCCAGCGCCCCGACCCCGGGCGCGACGAAGGGGCCGGAGCCCCTTGGCATCCGGCCCCTTCGGCCTCTCGGTCAAGCGCAGGGCCGGGCGGCGGAGGGCCTGGACCGCCGCCACCCGGCGCCTGCCGAAGTCTCTTGCGGCCACAGCGGGCGCCGCTTCCGGCTGTCACCGGAATCGATCCTACGATAGACAGAGTCCAAACCGAGAAGAATCCCAGACACGGACCGATTCGCACTCCGGACCCCCGCTGTTAGGCTGGTGCCCATGAGTGACCTGCTGGAACGACTCCGCGAACGCGGCTGGCGGCTGACCGCGCAGCGGCGGGTCGTCGCCGAGGTCCTCGACGGCGACCACGTGCACCTCACCGCCGACGAGGTGCACGCCCGCGCCATAGAGCGGCTGCCGGAGATCTCCCGCGCCACCGTCTACAACACGCTGGGCGAGATGGTGACCATCGGCGAGATCATCGAGGTCGCCACGGACGGGCGCGCCAAGCGCTACGACCCCAACGCGCACCGGCCGCACCAGCACCTGGTCTGCTCCCGCTGCGGCACCGTCCGCGATGTGCACCCGCACGGCGACCCGCTCACCGCGCTGCCCGCCGCCGAACGGTTCGGCTTCACCGTCGCCACCGCCGAGGTCACCTATCGGGGACTGTGCCGCGACTGCTCGTAACGCGACGCCCCCCGCACCGTGGGCGACGGTTGCCGCCCGCCGCCGATACGGGCAGCGGCCCGGCGGACCGCCGCCTCGGGGCGTACACCGCCGATCCAGCGGATCTCCGCCGGCACCTCGCCCGGCGCCCTGGCCGCCAGCGCCTCGAAGACCTCACGGGCCGCACCCGGGTCGGGGTCCATCGCCAGCGGGCCGAGCAGCCCGACCAGTTCCTCGCGCGGGGCCAGTCGCCCCACCGCCCTGACCGCCGCCCTGCGCACCATCGGGGGTGACTGGCGCCGCTGGTCCAGCAGCCGCATCAGGGCCGGCACATCGGCCGCGTCCCCGCACTCCCCCAGGCCCGCCGCGAGCCCGGCCAGCAGCCGCACCGGCGTCGTCCGGCCCGCCCGGCCCAACTGCCTGCGGTAGACCCCCGACGGCGGCTCACCGCGGCCGTACAGCTGCCAGCGGGCCTGCGCCCGTACCATGCGCGCCCGGTCGGCCAGCGGTGCCACCAGCCGCGTCGCCGGTACGTCGGCGGGCAGCGCCGCGACCGCCAGTTCGCGTACGGCCGCGTCCCTGGCCAGCAGCAGCCGGCCTGCCTGGTCCGGGTCGAGGTCGAGCAGCCGCTGCGCGCACAGGGCGCGGCACACCTGGTCGCGGTCCCGCAGCGCGGTACGCAGCAGGTCGCCGCGCGCGTACTCGCCCAGTTCCAGCGCCAAGGCCACGCCGAAGCGGCGGGCGACGCGGTCGGCGTCCGCCACCAGGACCCGCAGCGCCCTGCGGTGCGGCGGGCGGCACAGCAGTCCGCGGTAGTCCCCCAGCAGCGCGCCGGTACGGCTGCGGCCGGCCAGCCGCAGCAGCACGCGTACGGCCGCGGCGACCTCCTCGGGGGCGCTGCGGGCCAGCAGGGCCGCGGTGGCCCTGGCCCTGACCGGCTCCACCCAGTCGGCGGTGCGCAGCGCGAGCCCGGCCACCGCCGCGGGTCCCCCGCAGCAGGCCAGGCCCTCGACGGCGGCCTCCCGTACGTGCCCGTCCGGCGCGAACGACCGCAGCAGCAGCGCCAGTACGTCGGCGCCCGCGGCTCGCGGCGCCGGGCCGGTACGGGCCGCGCGGTCCAGGAGCAGCAGCAGCCTCGGCGGGGCCGCGGTCAGCGCGTCCAACGCCGCCGCGCGCTCGTACGGGGCGCCCTCGGCGGGCAGCGCCAGCAGGCGGCCCAGCAGCGCGTCGACGTCCGCGGGCCGCCCGTCGCGGGCCGCGGCCCCGCACCACTCGGCCCAGCGCCCGCTGACCTCGGCTGCCGCCCCGTCCTGCGGGCAGCGTCCCCGCCGCCTGCGCAACAATCCCGCCTCCTGATGCGCCGTCACCTCGTCCTCCTCCCAGCATCCCCCGCCCCCGCAC
>NZ_JAJSYW010000006.1:0-54697 GCF_036815005.1 Streptomyces sp. IBSBF 2435
CTATCGATGTCCTGCGGTACCCGGGCTCAAGACGTCCGCCCGGGCGATCCTGATGGCGCTTGGGCTCCTCCGTTCTTCCCTCTGGGATCACTCACTTGTCCAACTCGTACTGTTCGGTGGCCTGTGGAAGCACCACTCTCCGGCAGCCAGCCCCGTCGCCCGTCCTGCGTCTGCTCTGGCTTGGAACCCCACTGCCGAACCTCCCGGTGCGCGCGTCCGCAGCCGACGCCTTCACCGAGGTGCTGCTCACGTGACTTCACTGCTGGGTACTGCGCACTGCACTTGCGGATACTGCACCTGCGGTACTGCTCACGGCGGCCCCTGATCACTGCGGGCCACCCGGTCCGGTCGTCAGTCCCGTCGCCGTCCTGCAACAACCCTGGCTCCGCAACTCCACCACCGTACCGCCCTGCGAACTGCGACTACCTGTACTGCTGCCCGGCAGTTCGTCTCTGCCAGGCCCTGCTGTCCTTCTGGCTACGAGAGAAACCATACCCACACCAGAACCCAATGTCTACTCCAGTCGACATAGATTTCCGCGCGCTGGAGACGGAGGTAACCTCCACCGAAAGCTGAGGGGAGGTGCCCTCTCCTCCAGGACCCGGCCCTCCTCCCACAGGCAGCCGGGCGGCGATCCGCCAGCTTTCGAATTCGTCACGCGCCGGCAACCCCCTGGTCGGCTATCAGGGACGGTGCCGGGATCTGCCCGCCGCCGCCAACAGCGACGCCACCCCTCTCGACGCAGTTCGTCGCATGGTCGCTGGACAGGGCGAACACGCCGGCGGCCAGCGCCGACGGCGGGAAGAGGACGGCGGACAGGACGCCCCATGACCCGACCCGCCGTCGGACTGCGGCAACGCCAGCGACCCCGACGGCACGCAGAGCGCCGGCCGCATGGCCGACCTCAACTTCGCCGCCGACGCCCGGCGGCCGGCCCGGTCACGCTGCCATCGCGTCCCCACTGGCCAGGAACGGATGCAACAGCGTGAGCAGGGCGCGCGGTCGGTGCAGGGGAATGATGTGGCCGCAGTCCTCGATGACGTGTCCTGTGAGGTCGTCGGCGACGGGGCGGAGCTGGCGTTCCAGCGCAGCGCCGACAGGGTGTGCGCCCAGCGCCATTGTCGGCACCGCCAGGCGGGCGGTGGTGACGGCCCGCGAGATCTGCAGCGCGCTTTCGGGCAGAGCCCGGTAGTACGAGAACGCGCGGCTCAACGCGTGAGTGCCCGTGTACGCGTGGACAAAGGCGTCCCGGATGGCGGGGGGCACTCCGTCGCCGAGCGTGCCGGTGTGCAGGAACCAGTCGATGTAGGCGGCCTCGTGGCCTTCCAGCACGGTCTCGGCGAGGCCGGGCGCGGCGGTATGGAAGCCGAACCACCACGGCGGCCCGCCGGCAAGGAAGTCCTCGGCCCCGGGCAGTCCGCCCAGCACGGACTCCATGAGGACCAGGCGTCGGACGAGGCCGGGGTGGCGCAGGGCGAGGAGGAAGGCCGCCGGGGCACCCGCGTCGATACCCACGACGGCGGCCGGGGACACGCCGAGTTCGGTGAGAAGCGCTGCGGCATCCTCGGCCAGGGTGCCGGCGTCGTACCCGGAGGCAGCCGGGCTGCTCGCGCCGAATCCGCGCAGGTCCGGCGCGATGACGCGGTAGCGGTCGGACAGGTCGGCCATGATGTCCGTCCACAGCTCCCAGGTGTGCGGAAAGCCGTGCAGCAGCAAGACGGCCGGGCCGGATCCGGCGAGGGCGACGTTGAGTTCGACACCGTTGAGGGGGACACGCCGCAGTTCGGGCACGGAAGGACTCCGGGAGTGGTGAGGAATGGTGACAGGGTCACGCTAGGGAACTAGCCTGGTCCTTCCAAGACGGCACTTTCCCCTCAGGTGGTGAGCCCCGGGTGACCACGTCCGTGCCCGGCGAACCCGGTCGGCGGCCGGGTGAGCGCGGTGATCTGCTGGACCCGAGCTGCCCGACCCGCCGGTTGCTCGACCGTATCGGCACCAAGTGGACGTCGATGGTGGTCAAGGTGCTGGCCGAGACGGATCCCGGCGAACTCCGGTTCGCGGAACTTCGGCGACGCGTTCCGGGCATCTCGCAGAAGATGCTGTCTGTCACGCTGCAGAGTCTGGTCCGTGACGGCCTGGTCGCGCGCCGCGTGGAGCCCACGGTGCCGCCCGCCGTCCACTATCGGCTCACCGAGCTCGGCCTGTCCCTCGAGAGCCCGCTCTCCGCCCTGCGGGTCTGGGCCGAGACGCACATGCCCGAGATCGACCGCAACAACCGGCTCGCCGGGGCCTGACTTCCTCGCCGGGAGGAGCGACGGTCACGGCCGCTTGCCGAATGCGGGACACGCGAACATCCTCAGCACGGGTCCGAACCGCGCGAGTCGCCGCCCTGCCGCCACCACGATCGACCCGGCCTGCTGGCCCTGCTCACCAGCATGGTGCGGCTCGGTGGTGAATCCGCCGCGCCCCCCGGCCGTCCCGGCCGCCGTGCGGTACGGAGCCCGCGTGCGCTGGGGCGTGCGGGCGCCCCAGCGCCGGTGCGGCTACTCCCGCAGGTACGTTTCGCTGAAGCTGGTGCCGCCGGAGCCGAGCGCGCCGGTCCGGGCCTCGTAGGCGCCGTTCGACGGGTCGAGCGCGACCGGGCCGAAGGATCCGAGAGAGCTTCCGTTGATAGTGGCCGAGGTGAAGTTGAGGGTGCCGAAGTTCGGGTAGGCCCCGGTCGGCGACTCGATGATGACCTCGGCGCTGGTCCGCTGGGAGGAGAGGGACTTGGACGTGCTGTAGGTCCAGCCACGCGAGGAGGTCAGTTTCAGGGTGTACTTGCTGCTTCCGGCGTAGGTCACCGAGGCGGTGATGCGGTCGCCGGCCGACACCGGGTACGAACTGCGGCTCAGGTAGACCGGGTTCGCCGGGTACATCTCGTACCAGGCCTGGTGCACGGGACTGCCGCTGGAGCAGTCGGTCGCCACCCCGGTCTGCTCCACGGTAGACGAGCCGTACCCGTCGATGCCGACCCAGGGCGCGTAGAGGTCGTCGGTGGAGTTGCAGGTCGCGTTCGCTTCGGTCCAGGCCGCCGAGACCGAGGTGAAGCCGCTGCCCGTGGCGGCGTACCCGCCCCAGTTGTAGCCGTTGGTGTTGTAGTGCAGAGGGCGGAAGGACAGTCCCGGTGCAGCCGCCGCGCCGGCCGGCACGGCGGGAGCGGCAAGGGCCGCCACCGCTACCGCAACGGGGGCGACACGGGTCAGGAATCTGCGCATGCTGGCTCCTTCGTGGGGGAACAGAATGCTCGATGCGCCGACCCTGGCCCGTGTGGGGAACTTGGGGCGGCAGTACAGAATCACTGACCGCCATGAACCTGTCAATAAGGCGATGCGGGGCGGCGCGCGCGCAGCTGAACCGCCGTGCCCGAAAGAGACCTTGACACCGACCCCGGACGCTGTCGGTGCCGGACACGGCATCCGGGCGGGGGTGGATGGACGGGACTTCCCCGTCAAACGGGCTCAACCCTCCGGCCGTACCGACCACTTACGCGAATAGCGCTCGTGAACGTCCGCGCAGCGCGGGCCCCGGATGGCCCCCGACGCTCACGGGACCCTCGCCCGAATCGACGCCCCGGCGGGGACCGCCCGCCCCACGGTACGGAAACGCGACCGGGACGATGGCATGATCCACGGGTATCAACATGCCACATGCCCTGCCCGGATGGGGCGTTCGGCCCCCGCCGGATTGCCCGCGGAGGAGGGAGGGGGCCGCCCGCTCAGGTCAGGGTCTTCAGGGCGGAGCCGTCGTAGGGCTGGAGCTCGTCGAAGCGGCCGGCGAGGACCTTCGCCGCCCACTGGGGGTCCTGGAGGAGGGCGCGGCCGACAGCGACGAGATCGAACTCGTCGGATTCGAGGCGGTCCAGGAGGTCGTCGATGCCCTTGACGGGGGCGCCCTCGCCCGCGAAGGCGCGGATGAACTCGCCGTCGAGGCCGACGGAGCCGACGGTGATGGAGGTCTTCCCGGTGAGCTTCTTGGTCCAGCCCGCGAGGTTGAGGCCGGAGCCGGCGAACTCGGAGAGCCAGTAGCGGCGGGTGGAGGCGTGGAAGGCGTCGACGCCGGCGTCGGCGAGCGGGGTGAGGACGGCCGCGAGCTGCTCGGGGGTGTCGGCGAGCCGTGCGTCGTAAGCGCCCGACTTCCACTGGGAGTAGCGGAAGATGACGGGGAAGGCCGGAGAGACCGCGTCCCGCACGGCCGCGACGATCTCGGCGGCGAACTTCGTGCGGGCGACCGGGTCGCCGCCGTACGCGTCGGTGCGTCGGTTGGTGCCGGACCACAGGAACTGGTCAATCAAGTAGCCGTGGGCACCGTGGAGTTCGACGCCGTCGAAGCCGATCCGCTCGGCAGCGGCCGCCGCTCGGGCGAAGGCGGCGATCACGTCGTCGAGGTCTCCCCGCGTCATGGCCGTACCGTGCTCCTCGTCGCCGTCGAGTCGGACGCTCGGGCCGACGGAGGGCGCGTCGGCGAACGGCGGCTCGCCGGCCCTGCGTACGAGGCCGATGTGCCACAGCTGGGGCACGATGGTCCCGCCCGCCGCGTGCACCCCCTCTGCGACCTTCGCCCAGCCCGCCAGCTGCTGTTCGCCGTCGAAGCGCGGCACCCGGTCGCTGTTGCCCGCCGACGCGTGCCCGACGTATGTCCCCTCGGTGACGATCAGTCCCACGCCGGCCGCCGCCCGCCGTGCGTAGTACGAGACCACGTCCTCGCCCGGCACCCCGCCCGGTGAGAACTGCCGGGTCATCGGGGCCATCGCGATGCGGTTCGGCACGGTCAGCCCGTTGATCGCGACCGGCCGCGACAGGATCTGCGCGGCGCGTGACGCAGAGGGAGACTGGGATGCGGCGGGGACCATACGCGGAGCTCCTGGACGTTGACAGACGGGACCCATTGACACATGCACGCGCATTGAACAGCGCGCGTGCGTCAACCCCTCGCGCCGCCGTCGCATTCCGCCGGCGCACCGCGCCGTGGTGTGATCCCGGCCACTCCGCCGTAAAGGCCGCGCCCACGGCGAAGACGGCGGCGGGCACCCCGCCCCGCCCGATGTCGGTGCGTACCAGCAGGCTGCCCGGACCTGACCACGGACAGGACGAGGCTGCCGTCGGTCTGCGTGGTCGGCCGGACGCCGCTGGGGGCCAGGCCTGCCCCGACTTCAGACCGGCGCGGGAGGCGAGGATCCCGGCGGCCCGCGGCACCAGGTCGACGACTTCGAAGTCGCCTGGGACGGCTGGGAGGCGACCGGCTCACCCGGGCTCCACGGCTACGGGATCGCAGTCATGCCCGACACCCAGTGCGCATGGGCGCATGACCCTGTCACAGGCTGTGTCAGCTCCTCGGGGTAGGAGGTGGGATCGCGATTGGCCCCGCACGTGCCCCGGACGAGACGCCCGGGCAACGGTAAGGAAACTTTCCTGTCGTGTTCGCCGCCCAGGATCTTCCCGAGCCCCTGGTGCGGTCAAGGGGCTGAGTGAACTTCATCCGCATGAACGAACTCTCCGCGGTGCTCGCCGGTCGTCCTGCCGTGGATGCGACTCCCGCCGGAGGTTCTGTGGCGGACGCGGGAGCCGGACCCAGGTCGAGGATCAGCCGCCCGGAGTCCCGGCCGGCCGACCGGCGCTTTCCGTACGCCCTCCTGCCTGCGGAATCCGGGGAGCCGCGGCGTACTCCCGGCGACCACAGGCATCCGCCCTCAAGGGCCGCGTCGGGTCGAGGCGCCCTCGGGTCGCAGTGGTGGGGCAAAGACTATTAGGAAACTTTCCTTCCCAACTTCTTGACGGGTGCTGCCCGGGAGGGATTGACTGCGGGCGCCGCGGGGTCAACTCCGCAACGCCCGGCCCCGCGTTGCTTCCTGCGCACACGTCAGCTCGACTCGGCTCAAGACGCTCTCCCGAACTCCGTGCGACAGCTCAACGGCTCCGTCGAGGCGCCGGATCCTGCAGTTCCCCCCACGTCGGCACACTGCCTCCCGCCGGCTCCCCCGGATCGTCCGCACCGCACAGCTCCGGACCCCGCGACACGCCCCGGGAGCCGGCCCCCGGGGCGTGCCCCGTCCCGACCTCACCTGGAGGACATCTGTGAGATGGTCACGACTCACCAAGGGGCTTGTCGCCACCGCGCTGCCGGTAGCAGCGGTGGCGATGGGCATCAACGCGACCGCCAGCGCCAGTTCACAGGCAGCGAACGCGTTCCCGGCCCACTACGCCGCACCGTACCTGGAGCTTTCCAGCGGCACCGCCGGTGACATGGCGGCCGACATGAAGGCCACCGGGCTGAAGGACTACACCCTGGCCTTCCTCATCCCCAAGTCCGGCTGTACTCCGCAGTGGGAGGCCGGCAACAGCGCCCTGGGGGCATTCACCTCTCAGGTCAACACCCTGAAGGCCGCCGGCGGCAACGTCATCATCTCCTTCGGCGGCGCGGAGGGCGGAGAACTGGCCCAGACGTGCACGTCCGTCTCGTCGCTGACCGCCGCCTACGCCAGTGTGGTCGACACCTACGGCATCACCCGGCTCGACTTCGACATCGAAGGCGGCACTCTCGGCAACACCGCGGCCAACGCCCGGCGCAACCAGGCTCTGGCGGCCCTCCAGGCCCAGAACCCGAACGTCGAAGTCGACTACACCCTCGCCGTCGACCCGTCCGGCCTGGAATCCGACACGCTGAACCTGCTCAAGGACGCCAAGAGCAAGGGCGTCAAGGTCAACCTCGTCAACATCATGACCATGGACTTCGGGGACGGCGAGAACGCCCTCAACGACGCCCTGTCCGCGGCCAAGGGCACCGCGACGCAGCTCGCGAGCCTGTACGGCATCTCCACCGCACAGGCGTACGCACGCATCGGCCTCACCCCGATCGCCGGCAAGAACGACGACAACGAGAACTTCACCCAGGCCAACGCCACCACGCTGGAGACCTTCGCCGCCGCCAACGGGGTCCAGGAGCTGTCCTTCTGGGAGGTCGACAGCTACGACAAGGGCACCGGATACGCCTACTCCCGGATCTTCAACAAGATCACCGGCGGTACGACCACGCCGCCGACGACGCCTCCGCCGAGTGGCGGGAACACGTCGTACGAGGCCGAGGCGGCGACTCTGGCCGGTGGTACGACGGTCACCAGTTGCGCGCACTGCTCGGGTGGTAAGAAGCTCAGCTATCTGGGCAACGGTGGTACGGCGACGTTCACCAACGTCTCCGAGCCGGCGGCGGGCAGCTACACCATGAGCGTCTCCTTCATGAGTGTGGGCCAGGCCCGTACCGCCGTCGTCACCGTCAACGGCACCGCGCAGACCGTCAGCTTCCCCGAGACACCGGACTACAACACCGTCGTGACCAAGGCGGTCACCGTCACCCTCAAGGCCGGCTCCGGGAACACCATCCAGTTCTCCAACCCGTCCGCCGGAGCGCCCAATCTGGACCGCATCGTCGTCTGACAACGACGTCGGCCTCGGCTCCGCGCCACGCGGGTCATCGCCGCGTCGATCTGTTAAGAAGCTTTACTAACGACAAAAGGAGAACCCCGCCCACCATGAGATCGAACCACGTGCGCCTCGCCATGGCAGCCGCCGCGGCTCTCGCGCTCGCCGTCCCGCTCGCCATAGGGAACGCCGACGCCGCAACGAAGCCCGCCGCTGCCACGCCGGGTTCGGCTGCCGCGACCTCGTACACGCCCGCCCAGGTACTGGCCGGCATCCAGGCGAAATCCACGGCCGCGAACCAGGTCAACACCAAACCCCACATCAACACCATGACGCGCGCGCAGAACGTCAACGTGTACCAGGTCGCGCCGGGCGTCTACTCCTACAGCTCCGGTATGGCCATCGACACCGACGGCAGCGACTCCGATCCCGATCCCGACCACCAGGGCGAGACGACCTGGGAAGACAGCAACGGCAAGGCCCTGGGCGCGCACCATGTGCCGTTCTACGTGCTGGGCGACGACTGCTGGGACCGTACGTCGCCCTGCCCGCACTTCTTCTACAAGGAACACGGCATGTCCGGCCGGCAGTTCGCGCTGATGTTCTACAACGGCAACGTCATCGGCTCGATCTTCGGCGACACGCAGACCGCGAACGACCAGACCACCTCGGACAACGACTCCCGTGAACTGGGCGAGGCGTCCGTGAAGGCGGCCCAGCTGCTCGGCATCCCCAGCAGCGGCACCACCGGCGGCGTGGACAACGGCGTGACCGTGGTGATGTTCTCCGGTTCGTCCTGGGTCGTGAACGGCACGAACGCCAACCTCAACGACAACACCCAGGCCCTGGTCCAGACGGCCCTGGACAGCCTCGGCGCAAGCCTGAACGGGGGCACTCCTCCGACGAGTCCGCCGCCGACGACGCCTCCGCCGAGTGGCGGGAACACGTCGTACGAGGCCGAGGCGGCGACTCTGGCCGGTGGTACGACGGTCACCAGTTGCGCGCACTGCTCGGGTGGTAAGAAGCTCAGCTATCTGGGCAACGGTGGTACGGCGACGTTCACCAACGTCTCCGAGCCGGCGGCGGGCAGCTACACCATGAGCGTCTCCTTCATGAGTGTGGGCCAGGCCCGTACCGCCGTCGTCACCGTCAACGGCACCGCGCAGACCGTCAGCTTCCCCGAGACACCGGACTACAACACCGTGGTCACCAAGAACGTCACCGTCAAGCTCAAGGCCGGCAGCAACACCATCAAGTTCTCCAACCCCTCGGCCGGAGCGCCCAACCTCGACCGCATCGTCCTCTGAGGACCGACTGCCCGGGGGGGGGGGGGGGGGGGGGGGGGGGGGGGGGGGGGGGGGGGGGGGGGGGGGGGCCCCCCCCCCCCCCCCCATCACCCCGGAGGCGCCGGTCAGGGGCGCGCGAACGGCTCGGACGCGACGCCGTTGACAGTCGTTCCGCCCTGCTGCCACGAGACCGCGACGCCGCTGACGAAATCGGCGGGGAAGTCGAGCTTCGGCGCGGTCAGCGCGGTGAGTTCGGTGAGCTGCTCGTCCGGGACGGTGACATCCAGGGACGCCAGGTTGGCGTCGAGCTGCTCGACCGTGCGGGCGCCGATGATGGTGGACGTGACCTCCGCCCGAGCCCGTACCCATGCGAGCGCCACGGCGGCGACGGAGGCCTTCAGGTCGGAGGCGATGCGCTGCAGGACGTCCAGCAGCGAGAAGGTGGACTCGTTGAGGTGGGCGGCGGCCGATTGCGCGCGGCCCGATCCCTCCGGCGCGGAATTCTCACGCGAGTACTTGCCCGAGAGCACTCCGCCGGCCAGCGGGCTCCAGGGGGTGACGCCGAGGCCCAGCTCGCGGGCGACGCCGAAGAGTTCGCCTTCGACGGTGCGCTGCAGCAGGGAGTACTCGACCTGGATGGCGGCCACCGGTGACCAGCCGCGGAATTCGGCGATGGTGCCGGCCCGGGCGACCTCCCAGGCGAAGGTGTCGGAGAGCCCGATGTAGCGGATCTTGCCCGCGCGCACCAGGTCGTCCAGGGTCGACATCGTCTCCTCGATCGAGGTGTGACGGTCGAAGTTGTGCTGCCAGTAGAGGTCGATGTAGTCGGTGCCGAGACGGCGCAGTGACGCCTCGACCTGCTGCATGATCGCTTTGCGGCCGGCGCCGCCGCCGTTGGGGTCGCCGGGGAACATGTTCCCCCCGAACTTCGTGGCCAGGACCAGGCGGTCCCGCAGGCCGGGGTGCAGGGCGAGGTAGCCGGCGATGGTCTCCTCGGACTTGCCCTCGTTGTACCCGTTGGCGCTGTCGAGGAAGTTCCCGCCCGCTTCCAGGTAGCGGTCGATGATGCTGTGCGAGGTCTCGGTGTCGGCGCCCCAGCTGGCGTCGCCGAACGTCATCGCGCCCAAGGCGAGCGGGCTGACCCGCAGACCGGAACGGCCCAGGGTGCGGTAGGAGTCGAGTCCCACGTCTTCTGCCTTCTTCCGTATACCGACTGATCCCTGGGAAACCTACCTCTGACGCCCCGTCGAATCATGACCGCCCACCGGCGAGCCGTGGCCCGGGCGGCGGAGAGCACCGTCGGCCGCGTGCCCGGCGGGGAGAGTTGCCTGCCGCATCACGCCGGGGCTCGTTCTGCGGGCAGGGGCGCTCGCCAGGCCCGAACCGGCTGAGGGGACGGACGTCCCAGGGCCCTTGTGCGCGGGGACGTCCGTCCGTGGCGGCGGCTGGTCGTTCAGCTGTGGGCGACCGTCAGACCGTAGAAGGCGACGCGCGCGCCCTTGGTGGTGCTGTCCGAGGAGGACTGGTTGTACGAGCCGGCCTTGAAGTACTGCTTGTAGGCCTTGAAGCCCGACGCGATCGGGTAGTGCGTGACGCTGCCGTTGACCGTCACGTCGATCGACGCGCCGGCCGAGACGGCAATCGTGTACGTCCACGTCTTGCCGATCGCGACGTGGCCCACGGTGTGGGTGGTCTGGCCGCCGTCCGGCGAGTTTTCGACGCCCGCGACGATGTCGCCGTTGGAGTGGTAGTACAGCTCGATCAGCGGCTTGGTGGAGGAGCCGCCCGAGCCCAGGTGGATCTGGCCGACACAGACGTTGGAGGTCACCGACACCACGCGCAGGGTCGCGCTCATCTTGTGGCTGCCGCTGAGCGACCAGTCGGCCGCGCTGCCGCTGCGGTTCATCTCCCGCAGTTCGGACCGCGCGTAGTTGGAGTTGGGCGTGGTGACGCCCTTCTCGGGTGCCCAGAACGTCATCGCGCCGTCGCGGGTGTCGGTGTAGAAGTACGAGTCCTGGAAGCCGTCGGCGCCCTGGAGGCGGGACGAGGAGATCGTGGTGGGCGAGCCGGGGGAGCCGACCGGCTCCTGCAACTGCCACACGCCGAGGTCGAAGTTCCCGCCGGGCGCCTTCGTCGGATCGGCGGCCTGGGCGGTGCCGCCCAGCAGGCCGACCGTGGCGGATATGCCCACCGCGGTGGCGGCCGCGAGCACTTTGGAACGGATCTTCATGGGGGTGCCCTTCCGATCTGAGTTCACCAGTGTGAACCAGACCTGCGTCAGATGAGTGCGGGATCGTGCCGGCTGGTCGCGGATCAGTTGGGGTTCTGCGCGTTGGTGAGGGTCTCCCAGGCGACGAACAGGTTGTTGCTGCCCGAAGGGCGCTGCTGTTCGGTCAGCGTCTGGGTGTTGGCCATCGCGACCCCGTGCAGGGTGTTGAGGGTGTTGAACCCGACCTCGGTGATCGGGCCGAGTCCGCGCGTGACGCTCCCGCCGCACACGCTGGACGGGACGGCCGCGCCGAGCTCGTACTTCGACTGGAAGCCCAGCGCCTGCCGCAGTCGTTCGCCGACCTGGGGGTAGAGGTCCTGGCCTTGGATGCGGGCGGTCTCCAGTACGTGCGAGATGGAGGAGATGCCGTATCCGGTGTGGGTGAAGTCCCGGCAGGTCTCCTGGGTGATGCCGGTGGTGAACGTGCCGGCGCCGAACCAGAAGCCGACGATCTGGTCCCTCGTGGTGAGGTGCTGGCTGGCCACGGTCTTGGGCAGTGCCCCGTCCGAGGAGAGGTAGACGAAGGCGGGTACGCGCTCCAGGTAGTGGCCGATCGCCGTGTCGTAGCCGGCGTGGTCGTCCAGGAAGACGGAGATGCTGACCGCCGCCTCCAGCATGGTGAGATCCCAGTTGCCGGTCCGGTTGGACCCGTTGACGACCAGCGGGAGGTAGACGGTGCGGAGCATGGTCGAAAAGCGGGCGGACTCGGCCCAGTTGCCGTGCACGGTTTTGATGATCTCCGCGGCCTTGGGCCACGAGGAGCCCGACCAGCCGGTCTGGAGCGGGGCGTTGTCGTTGGTGTGGTTCTTGATGGTCGCGGACCAGGCGTCCATGATCTGAATGGACTTCTGGGCGTAGCGGTCGTCGCGGTTGATGTACCAGGCGAGCGCGTCGGTGTACGCGGCGATGGCGTCCTCGCGCTCGTCCGTGCAGCCGAGGTTCGGGTTGGAGGTGGGGCCGCACTCGACGGTCGCGCGGGGCTTGGGGGTTCGGGACAGTGAGGCGTACGAGCTCGCCGTCATCGCGTCGTACGCGGCCTTCCAGGGCTGCGCGCCGGCCTGGACCTTGGCGCGTACGAAGTCGAGTTGCGCGGTGCTGAGGTTCACCCCCGGGTGGCTGAAGACGGCGGGTGAGGGGGCGACGGCCGCGGCCTTTGCGGTGGACCGGACAGCGGCATTCGGCGTGGGGGCCGGTGAAGCGGACGCCGGCGCCGTGACGACAGCGGCGCTCACCGCACCGAGGGCGGCGGACAGGCTTACTAGACGGGGTAGGGCTCCAAGGCGCATGGGGGGATGCCTTCCGTTGGTCGATCTTCACGCGGAATCGCATATGTGAACGACGGTCCAGGTTGTGAAGACGTTGGTCCGGACGGTACGGTCACAGCTGAGCGCTCGTCAAGGTCTAGACCAGAGATGGCAAGCACCCACCGGTACTCGGCCGGAGCAGGCGAGCGGCCCGCCGGAGGAACCGGCGGGCCGTCGAGCGGGGCCGGGGCTGGCGGAGGGCCCGCCGGTGGCCTGAGGGTGCGCCGCTGCTCGCAGGCGGCCCGGATCATCCGGCCCAGCCCCGTCAGGAGAGGAGTCGTCCTCCCGGCGAGCCGCCGGATGCGGGTAGCGGGCTCCTCGGCAGGGCCGGCCCTCGTAGACTTCGGCCATGGAGAGCCTGGAGGCGACCGATCCTGCGTCGGTCGGGGGGTACCCGCTGCTGCGACGGCTGGGGGCCGGGGGCATGGGCCAGGTGTACCTGTCGCATACCCGGGCCGGACGGCCGATCGCCCTGAAGACCGTGCGGTCCGAGTTAGGGCTCGACCCGGCTTTCGGGGAGCGCTTCGCCCGCGAGATCCGGCACGCCGACCGGGTGCGCTCGCCCTGGACGGTCACAGTGGTCGACTTCTCGCCGGCCGGCGCCCGCCCGCCGTGGCTGGCCACCGAGTACGTGGCCGCGCCGTCGCTGGCCGATTGGGTGGCCGGGCACGGACCGCTGCCCCCGGAGAGCCTGACGGCACTGGCCGCCGAGCTGTGCGGGGCGCTCCAGGCGGTGCACCAGACGGGCCTGGCCCACCGGGACGTCAAGCCCTCCAACGTGCTGCTGGCTGCAACCCGGCCGCTGCTCATCGACTTCGGCATCGCCCGCGCCGCGGAGGACTCCCGGCTCACCAGTACCGGCGGCGTGATCGGCTCGCCGGGCTACATGGCGCCCGAGCAGGCCACCGAGGGCATGTCGACGGAGTCCGGTGACGTCTTCGCGCTGGGCGCCGTCCTGGTCTACGCGGCCACCGGACGCGGTCCGTTCAGCCGGCCTGGTGAGAACGCCTCGGCGGCGCTGCTGTACCGCGTGGTCCACGAGGAACCCGGCCTGGACGGGGTGCCTGAGGCGCTGCTGCCGTTGATGCGGGCCTGTCTGGCCAAACGGCCCGAGGACCGCCCGACGGCCCGGGCTGCCGCGGAGCTGCTCGCCGGGCCGAACCTGTCGGCGGCACTCTGGGCGCAACGGCAGCCTCCGGGCCTCCCGGCGGAACTGGCGCTGCGGGAGGCGGACATGTTGGCGGCGCTGGGCGACACGGGCGTCGTGTCCCCGGCACCTTCCGCCAGGGTCGTCACCCGGCACGACACGCCGCGTCGGCCAACCGGCGTCCCGCTGGTTCCGTCCCCGGACGCCGTGACACGGACCGCCCGCGACTCCCCGGCCCGCCGGGGAGGACCCGTTCCGACAGCGGGTCCGGATCCTGCGTCGGAGGACGACCTCGCCGGCCGGGACACGGCAGGGCCGGTGCTGCCGCCGAAGCTGCGGTGGCCGGCCCGGCGCGGGATCGTGCCGTTCGCCGCGGTGGGTGTGCTGGCCGCTGCCGCGCTGACGGGGCTCCTGGTACATCTGCTGGGAGCCGGCTCGGACCACGCCGGTTCGAGCGGCGGCACCGGGGCCTCGGGTTCCCCGTCCGCTGACGGCCGGAACAGCGATCCGAGTGCACTGCCCGCCTCCTGGGTGGGCACCTGGGCCGGGACCGGCCCGGGCAACCCGAACGGCAACTACTCCCTCGCACAGCACACTGACAGCTACAAGATCACCCTGACGCTGCACGCGGGCCGGCTCAACGAATTGGTCGGCCGGCAGGTGAGCGACGTCCACGATCAGGACACCGGCGAGAACGACGGCTGCACGGAGGACCTGTGGCTGAAGACGATGGACGCAGGCACCATGACGTTCGCCGCGGGCAACCCGCGCCCGACGGACCCGGACTCCTCGCAGGTCTGCCGGATCAACCACTCCTATGTACTGAGCATGGCCGGCGGCACGCTCCAGCTCCTCCCCGGCTCGCAGGGCCTCGGGGCTCCCACCACCCTCACCCGGCGGTAGCAGACGGGCGGAGGTCACCGAGGACGCGGTCCGTCGTCTTCCGGCCACCTGGCCACAGGGGCAGGACGGCCGGCGCAGCTCCTGTCAGGCCACCGGCCCGCGGCAGCAGCCGCTGCAACCGGCCCGGGAACGCCTCCCGGCCCGCCCTCGGGGCGACTTCCTCCCCGCGGAGCCGCTGGCCGCAGCTTGGGGCGGATGGGCCGGTTTCCGGGTGCGAGCGGACGAACCACTGGAACTGCTCCAGGTCGCGGAGCGGCCCGATCAGATCAGGAGACTCTCCGGTCGACACGGTCGACACGGCCGGCGACGTAAGGTGATCACGTGAGGGCATCCGTGTACAGGGCAGGAGTGCTTTTCGCGCCTGCGCAGGCCGGTCAGCGCGACCAGGCAGTCGCGAGCGGCGGGCAGGCGTCGTGAGCGGCGCAGGGGCACCGGTCGGTGGGAAACCGGACGGTCGGCCCACGCGCGTCCCCGCTCGTTCCGCACCTGCGGGCATGGCATGCGAACTACTCAACCGGCCTCGGGGTCTCGTGTGAAGCCCAGCTCTGATGAGCCGCAGCCCGACGCGCTCTTCGGCCCGGATGATCTCGACCCGGCAGCCCGGCATCCTGCGCCGCTCCCGCATTTTTCGCCCGCTCGCGGACTGCTGGACGTGCGCGAGATCCACACGGAGCCCGAGGCCGCGGCCTCGGTGCGGGGTAGCGAGATCCTGGCCCGCTTCCCGCGAGCCCGGGTCGTCGAGGTCGCCTCGCACTGGCGGATTCCGCACCTGCACGGCAACGAGGGGAACATCGGCCGCTGGGTACGGGTGAAGGCCGAGGTGCTGGTGCTGGGGGTGCGCAAGACGTTCACCGTCCGCCCCAACGGGCGCTCCGCCGACTGGATCGCTCCCGGCCTTTCCAACGGCTGCACGATGGCCTGCGCGTATTGCTACGTGCCGCGGCGCAAAGGGTACGCGAACCCGATCACCGTCTTCACGAATCCCGGGGATGTCATCGGCCATCTCGGCCGCCACATCGCGCGCCAGGGCCACAAACGGGACGCCAACCAGTGCGACCCACGGGCGTGGGTCTACGACATCGGCGAGAACGGCGACTGCTCCGCCGATGCCCTGATCTGCGACAACACCCTCGACCTCGTCGCCGCTTTCCGCCACTGGCCCACCGCGAAAGCGTCGTTCGCCACGAAGTACGTCAACCCGGCCCTGCTCGGCTACGACCCCCGCGGGCGGACGCGGGTGCGGCTGTCGGTGATGCCCCAGGACGATTCCCGCCTGCTGGACATCCGCACCAGTCCGGTGGCCGACCGCATCGCGGCGGCCGACGGCCTCCTTGAGGCGGGCTACGAGGTGCACTTCAACCTCTCACCTGTCGTCCTGCGGCCAGGCTGGGAGACCGCCTGGGGAGAGCTGCTCCGGCAGATGGACGACGTGCTACCCAGGGCTGTCAAGGCCCAGGCCGCGGCGGAGGTGATCATACTGACGCACAACGAGGATCTCCACGAGGTCAACCTGGGATGGCATCCACGCGCCGAGGACGTCCTGTGGCAGCCGTCCGCCCAGGAGGCCAAACGCTCGCAGAACGGCGCCACCAACCTCCGCTACCGCGCTCCGGTGAAGCAGGCCGCGGTCACCCGGCTCGGCGAACTCATCGCCGCCCGCGCCCCCTGGCTCCGCGTCCGCTACGCCTTCTAGGAGATTCATGACGGTCATGGTGAGTCCTCCACCAACCCCTGTGGGAGCGGGCAGCCCGCGGCGGTGGAGCGCCAGGAGATCGCCCCGCACCTGCCGTCGTCGTCGTGCGCCCCGACCAGGACACCGCACACGTCCTGGTGCTGTCGGCGACCGGGAGCTCACCTCGTTCTTCACACAGTCTGTGCTGCAGGCGACGCCGCACAGCCGCTGACGCCGGCTCGCGACGTTCTTGCGGGTGCCGGTCACGGCCGGACCGGGCGAGGCGCTGATCCCCTCGGCGGTCGGACGTCAGGGCGACGCCTCGTCGTGGGCGCGCAGGGCGGGCAGTACGGTCTCGCCGAACAGCAGCATGTCCTCGTCGTACTCCGGGAAGATCAGCATGAGCCCGTCCAGATCGGCTTCGCGCACGATGTACTCGATGTGCTCGGTGACCGTCCGCGCAGAACCGGCGACGTAGGCGGTCTGGAACGCCGCCTCGCCGGTGGCACCCGCGGCCCACGCGCGGGCCTGGTCCTCGGGTACTCCCCAGGTCCTGCGCATGAGGGCGAGGGCCTCGCGGTCGACTCCCTCGCCCCACGCCTTCACCTTCCTCGCGGCCAGCTCGTCGGTCGTGTCCTGGACGACGGTGAGCATCGAGTAGGTCTTGCAGACGCGGCCGTTGGCCTTCGCCCGGGCATGGACGTCCGCCGAGAGGGTCCTCATCTCGTCGAGACTCTCGGCGGCGAGGAAGGCGCCGTCGGCGTGCCGGGCCTGGAAGCGGCGCGCGTCCGCGGACTTGCCCGCGCTGATCAGGGTCGGACGGATCGCCGGATGCGGGCGCGACGCGCAGTCGACAAGGTCGAAGTACGGCGTGCGCATGGTGACCGAGGGCTCGGTCCACAGCCGGCAGACCGCCTCCGTCCACAGTTCCGTCATCCGGTAGCGGTCCGCGTGGCCGAGGTCGGGATCCCAGACGCCGAACTGCTCGAACTCCCCCGCGTAGGAGCCGTTGACGATGTTCAGGCCGGCCCTGCCGCCGGAGATGTCCTGGAGAGTGGTGAGCATCTTCGCCGCGATCGCGGGATTGTGCACGTTCGCGTGCAGGGTGGCCCAGATCCTGACCCGGGTGGTGGCCTCGGCGAGGGCCGACATCATCGTCAGCGACTCCAGCGAGCGGCCCCAGTGGTCGGTGGTCCCGCCGAAGCCGCGCCACTTCGCCATCGACATGATGAAGTCGAGACCGATGCTCTCCGCGTGCAGGGCCGCGCGTCTGTTCCACGCGTAGCTCGCCTCGGGGTGCGGCGCCGTCGTGGACAGCATCCATCCCCCGTTCCCGATGGGCAGGAAGATTCCGTAGTCTTTCGCGGACACGTCGTGGGCCTTTCCGTGAGATTCCTGAGACCTCTTCGGCGGGCCGCCTCGCGCCGGAACGGCTACGGGGCGGGCCAGACGAGTCTGCCCGCGGCGTAGACACCGCTGACGAACGAGGTGTCGAACCACGCACGGGCCTTGTCGGCGGTCACCTCGGCGGGCACGATCGTGAACTGGTGCAGCATGTCGACGAGTTTCGCGACGTTGCCGGGGTCGACACCGCCCAGCGGCTGTCCGGGTGTCGGGTTGTCCTTGACGACCTGCGTCTCGGTCTTCCAGATGGTCTCGTTCAGGGCCTTGTCGTACGTCGGCCCTGACAGCTTCGCCGCATAGCCGACGCACTCGGTGATGTGTGCCTGGCTGGACGAGCAGTAGCCGTAGGCGTGCAGCGCCCCGCGCAGGACGTCCTCGACCGCGTCCGGATGCGCCGCGGCGAACGCCGGGTTCACGGCCATCGCGCCGATGGAGCTGGGGATGCCGTAGTCGACGGGCTGCCACACGGTGACGTCCCGGCCGGCCGCCTTGAGCTGGTTGGGCTCGTTGGAGATGAATCCGGTGAGCCCTTCGAGGCCGCCCTGCTTACGGGGCAGTACGGAGGGGTCGTACCCCTCCTTGACCAGTTTCAGCGAGTCCCACGTGACGCCGGCCTTGACGAGCATCGCCTCGACGGCGGCGGGCACGTAGCCCTTGTGACCGACCACCTTGCCGTCGAGCTGGGTGAGCCGGGTGATGTCCTTGTTCGTCATCAGGATGTCGAGGCCCGCGTCCGAGTACGAGGAGACGCCCGTGATGTCGATGCCGTTGGCCCTGGCCTGGATGATGTCCTGCTCGGCGACGGCGGACACCGTGGCCCGCCCGCTGGCCAGGAGTCTGGTGTTCTGCGCCGTGTCGCCGGTGCCGGGCTTGAGCGCGACGTCGAGGCAGAGGTCCTTGAAGTAGCCGAGCTTGGCTGCGGCGACGTATTCGAGGATCGACACCGACGACTGGTACTGGTAGCCGGACAGATAGGTGATCTTTCCTGCGGCCTTGTTCTCGGCGCAGCGCTTGGCGGAGATCGCCGAACCCGGCGGGCTCGCGGAGGAGTTGCCGTCCGAACCCGAGTGGCACCCGGCAAGGGCGGTCAGCAGGACGGCGGCAAGGCCCGCCAGTACGGACCTGACGAGGCGGTGTTGCATGGGTGACTCCCAGGGGCCGGGCGCCGGGGGCGGCGCGGACGAGGTCATGGATCACCGCTCGCCCGGGCCGCGGTCCGGGCGAGCGGTGACGGCGGGACGGCGTGATCCAGCGGTGACTCAGTCCTGGGCACTGTCGTGCCAGTGCAGGACGCGGCGCTCGACCAGCGTGACGGCGAGCAGCAGGACCACACCCATGAGCGCGAGGACGAAGATCGACGCGTACACGACCGGCAGCTGGTTCATGGACGAGGCCACGCTGATCGCCGTGCCGAGGCCGCGGGTCGACCCCGACGCCGCCATCTCGGCCACCACGGCGCCGATGATCGACAACGGGAAGACGATGCGCAGCGCGGCGAAGACGTAGGGCATCGCGTGCGGGATGCGCAGGTGCCACAGCAGTTCGACGCGGCCGGCGTCGACCGTCCGGTACACCTGGAGCACCTCCCGCGGCACCGAACGCAGACCGGCCGCGGTGTTGATCAGGATCGGGAAGAAGCAGATCAGGCCGGTGATGATCAGCTTGGGCATCGGTCCGAACCCGAAGGCCACGACCAGAGCGGGAGCGACCGCCACGATCGGAGTGACGTTGAGTACGACCGCGACCGGCATGACCGCCCGGCGCACGAACGGGAATTCGCTGGTCAGCACCGCCAGGACGAACGCGGCGGAGAATCCCAGCCCGAGCCCGGCGGTCGCCTCGCCCAGGGTGGTCAGGGCGTTGTGGACGTAGTAGCCGAGGTCCTCGGTGAGCGACCTGCCGATGTCCGGCAGCGAGGGCAGCAGATACGGCAGCCGCCGGGCGCCCCACTGCCACAGGGCCGCGAGAAGCGCCACCATCACCACGAGGGGCAGCCACATGGCGGGGCGGATCCAGGCCAGCCGGGACCGCGGATGGCGGAGGCCCAAGCGTGACGGTTCGGCCGGCGGTTCCGCCTCGGACGCCGCTGTGGTGTGCTCCCCGGCCACGGTCATGTCCTTGAACCCCCACTCAGGCGGCGCCGTCGTGCCAGGCGCGGCGCAGCCGGTCTCTGACCAGGTCCTCGTACTCGTGGAAGCGGCGCTCCCCGAGGAGTCGTTCACCGCGCGGGCGGGGGAGTTCGATCTCGATGGTCTCCACGATGCGGCCGGGCCCGGGGGCCATCACGACCACGGTGTCTGAGAGCCGGACGGCCTCGGCCACGGAATGGGTGACGAACAGCACCGTGGTCTTCAACTCGTCCCATAACGCAAGCAGTTGGTTCTGGAGGCTCTCACGGGTGAACTCGTCCAACGCCGAGAAGGGCTCGTCCATGACGAGCACGTCGGGCCGCAGGCCGAAGGCGCGTACGATCGCGACGCGCTGCCGCATACCGCCGGACAGTTGAGCGGGAAGCTTGTGCATGACCTCGCCGAGACCTGCCTTGACGAGGAGTTCCCGCAGATAGGGCGCGTCCGGCGCCGTCTGCCGCCCGCTGGAGCCGGGGATGCGCTCGCGGCGCCCGGCGGCACCGGGGTTGATCTTCTGCGGCAGCGTGACGTTCCGGAGTACGGACATCCACGGCAGCAGGGCCGGGCTCTGCGGCACGAGGCCGATCATCTTGGCGGCGCATGCCGTGGCCGGTGCGACCCCGTGCACCCTGACGTCACCGTGGTCCGGGCGTTCGAGGCCGGCGACGAGGCGCAAAAGCGTGGATTTACCGCAGCCGCTGGGGCCGATGAGGCTGACGAACCGGCCGGGCCGCACCGCCAGATGAACATCGTCGAGGGCGACCGTCGCGGAGGGCCCGAGCCCGTAGGTCCGCCGCACGGACCGCAATTCGAGCGCGGGCGTTCCTGGCATCCTCACGCTTCCCTCCATGTCGCGGGCGCGTAGGCCCGATCCCGGAAGCCGGAGAGTGTGCGCGGCGACTTCGCCCGACTGCCGGGCGGAGTTCTGCCTGAGTCCTCCGACCGTAGCCACCATGTGTCTCTGCCCAACGCCGCCGCTCATTACGCACGGTCGACGGTGGGCGCCGCAGCGTCGCGACGATGGCTGCCGCCGGCACCGTGGGTCCCGCCGCCGATTCCCGCCGCGGCGCGGTGGGCGGGGGCGGTCCGCCGCCCGGTACGCCGGCCGGGGGTGTGCCCCGAACTCACTCGTGGCAGCGGGGCCGCGCAGCCCCGCATCCGGGATCCGAGCACGACGGCGGGGCTCCGGCGCTCGGTGCGGGCGGCGCTCAGGCCGGCGGGTGGCCCATCGTCCGGCTGAGGGTGTCGGGGTCGGCGTCGTAGCCGACCAGCAGGCTGTGGAACTCCCACGCGCCCGACGCTGCGCGGGTGAACTCCGCCACCGTCGCCCCCGTGGCGGAGCCGATCGAGGTGAAGTCGCCCTCGGCCAGCACGGTGTAGCCGGTCACGAGCTGGTAGGCCGGGTTGGCCACCGCCTGGAACTCCAGCCGGCCGAAGCCCTGCTGGATCGCCACGCCCACCACGACCCGGCCGTACTCGGAACTGAGCCGGCCCAGGTCGAGGGTCATCACCTCGTCGAAGCCCAGGCCCTTGCCGTTGGTGCTGTCGCGGTTGAGCCAGATCGTGCCGTCCGGCGAGAACCGGCTGCCGAAGGCGACCACGTACGCCGGGTCGCCGTGCTCCGCCCCGACACGGTACGTCGCAGCGATCAGGTCCAGATCGCTCGGCGCAGACCCCAGCGGACTCGGATCCCATTTCAGCCGTGCCTCGGCCCGTTCGATGCCTTTGCTCAGGCCGCTCATCGGACGCCTCCCCCTCGGGCGGCCCTGTATGGGCCGCCACCTCTCATGTTCGGGTACCCCTGCACGTCCCCGTTGTCCACACCTTCCCGCCCGGGGCCGCTTTGAGCGGCGTCTTCCAGCCATCCCGGCCCGCACCGCGCCGGGAGCCCTACCGCGTGGACCGCGGCCACGGCTCCGGTCACGACGACCTGAGGGCGGCGAATAATGCCGTGCCGTGCGACCGGTGGACGGACAGACTCGCCCCATGGCGGACATGAGGGAGTTCCGGGACGCGGTCACCGGCTGGGCGGCGGGCGGCCCCGACGGGCCGGCGCGCGGTCTGGCGGAAAGCCTGGGGGCACGGACCGCGGTGCTCCTGGAAGGGCTGAGCGATCTCGCGGCCGTCGAGGCGCTGGCCGCCCGGCGCGGCCGGGACCTGGCCGCTGAGGGAGTGTGCGTGGTGCCGATGGGCGGGGCGATGAGTGTCGGCCGCTATGCCGGGCTCCTCGGGCCGCCCGGCCTCGGCCTGCGCCTGACAGGACTGTGCGACGAGGGCGAGAAGGGCTTCTACGAGCGCGGCCTGACGCGGGCCCGAGCCCCGGTCCAGGACATCCACGTCTGCGCCGCGGACCTGGAGGACGAACTCATCCGCGCGCTCGGCACGGCAGGAGCCGAGGAGATCTTCCGCGCCGAGGGCGACTTCCGTGCCTGGCAGTCGTTCCAGCGTCAGCCCGCACAGCAGGGCCGGCCCCGGCATCAGCAGGTGCGGCGCTTCCTCGGTACGAAGAAGGGCCGCAAGATCCGCTACGGCCGTCTCCTTGTCGAGGCTCTCGCACCGGACCGGACACCGCTGCCGCTCGACGGCCTCCTGGCGAGCCTGTGAGGCCGCGGACGGGTTCCTGTCGGCCCGGGAGCGCAGAAGTGCTTCCCCGGAACCCCTGGCCCGTACGCCCCTGACTCACCTGCCGCCGGGCCGTGCCCGCCGTCACGTCAGCAGCACCGCGGCCAGCCGGCGCCACGCGTCCAGCGGGAGTTCCGTCCGCGTGTCGGAGGTGACGACCTGGAGCGCCAGGTGATCGGCCCCCGCGGCCAGGAACTCCTGGGCGCGTGCCGCGACGGTGTCGGCGTCGCCGAGCGCGAACACCGCGTCCAGCAGCCGGTCGCTGCCGCCGTCGCGCAGGTCGTCCTCGGTGAAGCCGAGCCGCCGCAGGTTGGCGGTGTAGTTGGGCAGCGTGAGGTACATGGCCAGATACGCGCGGGCCGTCGCGCGGGCGCGCTCCAGGTCCGGGTCGAGTACCACCTTGAACTCCGGGGCGAGCAGCGCGTCCTGGCCGAGGATGCCGCGGGCCCGTGCGGTGTGCTCCGCGGTGACCAGGTACGGGTGGGCTCCCGCCGCCCGGTCCCTGGACAGCTCCAGCATCCTGGGGCCGAGCGCGGCCAGCACCCGTCCGGCGGCCGGCACCGGCTCCGGCGCGGAGTCCAGCGCGGTCAGGTACTCGCGCATCGCCGAGTACGGCTTCGCGTAGTCCTTGGCGAGCGCTCCGTGGCTCACCCCGAGCCCGAGCAGGAACCGCCCGGGGTGGACGCGTTCGAGCTCGGCCCGCCCCGCGGCGACCTCCTGCGCGCCGTGCTGCCAGATGCTGAGGATGCCGGTGGCCACGGTGATCCGGGGGGTGGCCGCGAGCAGGGGCGCCGCGTACGCGGTGTCCGGGCTGCCGCCGAGCCAGACCGTGCCGTAGCCCAGGGCGTCGAGTTCGGCCGCGGCGTCGTCGTGCGCACCGGAGTAGGCGGGGCCGTCGCCGTTCTGGGCGGTGGTCCAGGCGCTGCTCCAGACGCCGATCCTGCCCAGGGGGTTGTGCTGCGGCATGTGAGTCGTCCTCGGTCGAAGGGAATGCGGGATACGTACGTTGTACACGGCGCGTGGTCCGCGATCCGTGACGCCGGCTTCTTCGTGCTCCGTGGCACGCGGCGCCGATCAGGCATCAGGGATCTCCCAGGCGAGGGGAGCGAGGTCCCGCGGAGCGTGCCATCGCGGGGGGTTGGTGAGGGCGGCCGGAGCGTTTCCGACGCTCCGGCCTGAAGCTCCGGACGGGGCACCGGCGGCCGGAACCGCCAGCGGTCCCTTATCTGAGCCAGAAATCGTGGTTGTGCCGACCGGGGCGGAATCCGACGGATTCCGCCATGGCAGCCGCCCGCTGGAAATCTCTGGCGACCTCGCCGGGCTCGTGGGCGTCACTGCCGAAACTCAGGGCCGCACCGCCGCATTCGTACCACCATTGGACGATGGCGCGGTACGGGAGCCGGCTCGTGTTCACCTCGAGGACCCGGCCGCTGCGGGCCAGGGCCAGCAGCGCTGTGCGGAACTCCTCCTCGAAGAGTTCGGCACGGCACGGCCCGGCGTCCGCGGGCCAGTTCCGCAGCGGATAGTCGATATGCCCGAGGATCTCGAAGTCGTCAGAGGTCTCCACCATGAGCGTGACGTCGGTGATGTAGTCGCGAACGATGCCGGCGGCCGGGCGCAGTCCGAAGAGGCGGTCGACGGCCAGGCGTTTCCCCGCCGCTTCGAGGGAGTGCAGCGATCCGATCACCCGTCCGAAGTCGGCCGCCGCCAGCAGTTGGCGTACCTCCTCCGCGTACCAGTGGGGCTCGCCGAGTTCCACGCCCGTGATGATGTGCAGGCCGGGGAAGCGGGACCGGCATCTGTCGACGCATTCCAGATATCCCTCGACGTCGAACGGGGCCGCCCGGAAAAGTCCGTCGGCGCCGACCATCGCCTGGAAAGCGCCGGGCATGGTCGCGATCGCCGCCGCCGGGATGGTCCAGGTCGTGAAGTCGGTGTGCTCGGTGAACGCCAGGGAGCGCAGGCCGATCGACAACGCCTGCCGACAGGTCGCCTCCATCGATCCGGAAAGCGCGTCCCACGACCATTCCGTATGGATGTGATTGTCCGAAGGAAGCATGGGGATGATGCTCACCAGTGGGTCTCCGGCCCACAAGGAGTCGGGCCGACCGGCATCGTACGGAGTCGTACGAGGAAGGCCGGACGCAGTCGTACGCGATTCCCGGGCAACGGCCGTGGTCCGCCGGGTGAGCGGCGCCTAGCATCCGGTGCTGTGGACACATCTGCGCAGACTGTTGACGCGCTCTTGAGAACAGCGCGGAGCCGAGGCCTCGGCCTTCGCCGTGAATCGGCGGTGCTCGACGAGACGGGCTGGGATTTCCTGGTTCTGCACGGCACCGACGACGACGGCGTCCGGTGGATTCTGCGGAAGCCGCGGCGTCCCGGCGTCGCCGCCTCGGTGGCCGCGGAAGGACGCCTCCTCGCACTGGTACGTGACCGCTTCCCCGTTCCCGTTCCGCGGTGGCGGTTCGCGGACCCCGAACTCATCGCCTATCCACGGCTGGCCGGAGAGCCCGCGGCGAGCGAGAACGTGCTGACGTTCCAGCTGCACTGGCGGATCGACCGTGGGAACCCGCCGCACTCCTACGTCGAGGCGCTGGGCCAATGCATGGCGGTCCTGCACGCCACAACGGTCGCGTCGGCGGCGCAGTGCGGTATCCCGGTGCGCCGCCCGGACGAGGTCCGCACGCGATTCGCCGAACATCTGGCTCTCGGGCGGGCAGAGTTGGGGATGCATTCCACGTGGTGGGAGCGGGGCAGGCGGTGGCTCGACAATGACGGGCTCTGGTCGGAACGCACGGTATTGGTCCACGGCGACCTGCACCCCGGGCACACGCTGGTCGACGACGCAGGACATCTCGTCGGAGTCCTCGACTGGACCGACGCCGAAGTCGGCGATCCGGGGACAGAGTTCATCGAGGCTGCCCGGAAGTTCGGGCCGCCTGTACTGGACGGGCTGCTGGCGGCCTACGCGGCACACGGCGGCCCCGCCTGGCCGGGGCTGCGGCAGCACGTGCAGGAGGGCATCGCCTTCGCGCCGCTGAGCCTGGGCGTCCTGGGCCTGACGTCCGAGCAGGAACGGTACGTGCACGCGGCCCGGACGCGTCTGGGGGTCCCCACGACCGGCTGAGCGGGACGCCGCCGGCCGCCTCACACGCCCTTGCGCAGCCGCATGGTGATGAGGCGTCCGACCGAGGGATCCACCCGGCCGTCCGGGGCCGCGATGCCCAGTTCCGCCGCCAGGTCCTTGGCGTAGAGGTCGACCACCGCCTCCGCGAGGTCGGTGGCGGCCTCCACGGCGCCGCGGGCCGAGCGCACGGCCCACAGCAGCGTCACGCCCATGAGCAGCACCAGCGGCCACCACACCACCGCCAGCACCCCGTAGAGCAGCGCCCACGCGCCCCAGCACGTCGCCCGGCGCCACGACGCGGAAGCCGAGCGCAGCTCGGCCCGGCAGGATTCCGGGACGACCAGCCACAGCCGCGGCCAGGCGGAGAGGAAGTCCAGACCGTATTCGTTGAACACCCGCGTCTCCAGCGCCAGGAGGCGGTCTCCCATCCAGGTCGCCGACTCCGGCCGGGCCAGCGCGACGCGGTTGCGCAGCACGGTGTGGCGTAGCCGCTCCTCCGGACTCCCGGCCGATGCCGCGGCGTCGTGCGCCGCCCAGCGCTCGCGGCGACGGGCCAGCAGGACACGCAGCGCCGCACGGTGCCGCCTGCCGAGCCACAGGCTGCCCAGCCAGCCGCTCAGGAGGCCGTTGGCCAGACCGGCCAGGGCCACAGCGCCGGCCAGGTGCACCGAGGCGACGGCCCAGCCGCGGCCACCGGCCGGCCACCCCTGCCCGCCGTGCCACCAGCCCGCAGGAGCGGCGGCCCCGGCGATCAGCGCGGCCAGCGCCCAGACGGCCGCGCCGAAGGTGAGGAACGCGGGCCGCCGTTCGCCGCCGCCGAAGTCGTAGAAGGGCACGGCGGGTTACCGCGGGTCCGCATCGAGGCGCTGTGGCCGGCTGCGGGGAAGGCGGCAGACCGGAACCGGTCCTCCCGGCTCCCGGCCCTCCCGCCGGTCGCACAGGCTCAGCGGGCAGACGTACGCCTCGTCCTCGACCGGCCGGCCGTCGGAGCCCTCGGTTCCGAACCGGGTGTCCGGGTCCGGCCCGCCGATCTGCCGTATGAACTCCCGGTAGTCCGCGTCGCGGTCCAACCCTCCCAGCGCCGCGGTGCGCAGGTCGTCGAACCGGCCCGGGAGGGATCCGCCGGCGTCCTCCCCGGCCTCCTGGGCGACCGCCCGCGCCACCGCGCCGGTGATCTCCGGCAGGTCCCGGCACATACGACCGATCCACGCGGTCCGCCGGGTCGCCTCGTCCGGCGCCGGCCCGGCCGCCGCCGGCGTCGCCGCGCGGCCGGCCTCCGGATGGGTCAGCTCGAAACGCTCGGCGGCGCGGGCGGCCAGCCGCAGGAACCAGGCCCTGTCCTCCTCGCGGATGGAGGTGCGTCCGACGAACATCAGCGCGCAGGCGAGCAGCGACAGCACGGTCTGCGCGCGCCATTCGGGCGCCAGCCCGGAGTGCTCGACCCAGGAGTGGCATGCGCTGTCGACCTCCCGGACCACGTCGACCAGCCATCCCGGGAGGCGGTGGGACTGATTTCCGTGCGGCGAGAGCAGGAGATCGATGAGAGCGTTCTGCTGCGACGCCGACAGTTCGTCCATCGTCCGGGCGATGATGTACAGCAGCAGGTGGACCGGGTCCCGGGTGAGCGGACCCCGTGACTCGTACAGCGCGTTGTCGATCAGGTAGTAGCCGCTGGTGTCGATCGTGGGCCGTACCCTGATGAGCGCGTTGTCGGTGTGCAGGTCGCCGTGCGTCTTGCCGAGCAGCGGCCGGATCAGGCCCGTGTCGGAGAAGTACCGGCCCTGCGCGACGGCGAAGGGGTTCGGCAGGTCCCGCCCGTCGGGTTCGCTGTGCGTCCGGTCGCCCTGGTGGAGCAGGGCGTACGGGTGGAGCCGGCCGCCCGGCGCGAACTGGCCGGCCAGATGCAGGTCGAGGAACGCGGCGACCGTCAGCGGCGGCTGCTTCTCGTCCATGTCCGGATGGACCGCCCAATCGCCCAGGACCCCGGCGACGACCTGGCCGCAGGCCGCCGTGAAGGTGGCGGAGTCGCTCCGCACGGGCTCGACGCCCGGCTGCTCGGCGATTCCCGGGCGGTCGAGCATGCGGTACAGCAGAACGGTCAGCACCTCGGTGTCCTCGAAGGTCCGGCCGGCCACCTTCTGGAACGTGATCCACGATCCGTCACCCACCCGGATCGGGGTGTGGACGGTGGTCGAGAGGTGCCGGCCGGCGAATGCCGGGGACTCCTTGACGGCGGCGCGGTGGCGCGCGAACTCGATCCTGCGGAGGTCCTCACCATCTCCCATGGGGACCTTCAGGATCAGCTTCGCGGCCTTCTCCTCGTACCGGTCGATCTCCTTCACCACCGCCACCGGAGCCCGGCTCCTGCCGTTGACCAGCCACCGGACGAGTTCGTAGTGGCACTGGTGCATCACGGCGAACTCCGACAGGGCCTGCGCCGCCGCCGGGCCGATGCCGTCCGCGAGCGCGGGGTCGACGTTGTCATACATGGGCGTTGGTCCGCCGATCGCTGTGAGGGTGGGTGTCGTGGTGCTGCCCGTCCGCCGAGGGCTGCCCGTGTGCCTGCCGGCGGACGGCCTCAAGGGTGGCGCGGGAGGTCCGGGTCTGCGGGTGGTCCGTGCCGAGGACGCGCTGCCGGTCGATCAGGACCGCTTCGAGCTCGGCCTCGGCCTCACCGGTCGTGCCGAGGTCGAGTCTGATGAGCCCCAGCCGGTGCCGGCTGCGCAGGGTCGCGGGGTGCGCGTCGCCCAGGAGCTGACGGCGGGAGGCGACGAGAGGGAGCGCCAGGTCCTCCGCCTCCTGCACGCGCCCCATGTCGTGCAGGGCGTCGACCAGGGACTGCAGGACAGCCAGGGTGCGGGGATGGTCGGCGCCGCGGATCTCGCGGCTGGCCGCCGCCAGCCGGCGCAGCTGCGCCTCGGCGGCTTCGGGCCGGTCGAGCTCCTGGCGCACCTCGGCCAGGTACTGCCCGGTCACCAGGGTGGCCGGGTGCCGCTCGCCCAGTACGTCCGTGCGCAGGCCGAGAACCTTCTCGTACGTGCTCAGGGCCTCGGCGAAGCGGCCGCGGGCGCGCAGCATGTCGGCTACTCCGTTGCTGCTGGTCAGCGTGTCCGGATGCCGGGGTCCCAGCAGCTCGGTCCTGCTCCGGAGCGTGTCGGCGAAGAGGGTCTCCGCCTGGTCGAGCAGCCCCCGGTCCCGCAGCGCTCTGGCCAGGTAGTGCTGGGTGGTGAGGGTGTCCGGGTGCCGCGGGCCGAGGCCGGCCAGCCGGTCGGCGAGCACCTCGCGGAAGAGGGACTCGGCGGACGCCAACTGCCCCCGGTCGTAGCGCGTCCGGGCGAGATCGTGCCGGATGCCGAGCACCAGCGGATGGTCCTCGGGCAGCCGGTGCCGCGCCGCGGCGAGCGCGCGGACACCGGCGGCCTCGGCCTGGGCCAGGTGCCCGGCCGCTCTGAGATAGTTCGCCGCCCGGCTCGCCAGGCCCAGCGCGGCGGGAAAGGCCGCGGACGGCTCGGGGTGCCGGTTCCCGTCCCTGTCCTCGATGAGGTCGAGCGGCGCGGCGCAGTGGTCGGCCAGCAGCCGCCACCGTGCCCAGGCACTCGGCGCCTTGGGGTCGGTGGCCTCCACCACCTGGGTGAGCAGGGCAGTGGTCAGGGCGAGGTAGTCGTCGATCTGCCGCAGCACCTGCGGGTGGCGGCGCGACATGTCCCGTACCAGCGGGTGGAGGGTGAGCGTGCCCGGCGTGCCGGTGCGCGGCAGGGTGACCAGGCCGAGGCCGTCCAGGCCGCGCAGCGAGTCCCAGGCGCCCCATGCCGGGACGGAGGCGAACAGCGGCGACGCGGCGAGCAGGTCCGCGCGCAGCAGTAACTCGTGCGGGATCGGGGCCTGGCCCAGGCAGGCGAGGGTCTGCAGCAGCGGCCTCGCGGCAGTGAAGCCCCGCTCGGCGAGCAGGTCGAGGGACAGCTCCCAGGTCTGGCCGACGGCGGCGTGGGCGCGCCTGGCCGGAGGGGCGCCGTCGGGCGGCAGCGCGAACAGCTCGTCGTGCTTGCCGCGTTCGAGGGCCTCCCGGTAGCCGCGGAAGTCACGCGGCAGGTCCCGCGGGGCCAATCCCCCCGGTATCTCCCGCGATTCGGCCAGATACCGCCCCGCGAAGGCGAGCGCCAGGGGGAGTCCGCCGAGGCGGGCCGACAGCGCCGACGCCTCGGCCGGGGTGCCTGCCGGGGAGCCGGCGAGTTCCAGCAGCACCTGCGCGCCGTGGTCGGGGGCGAGGACGCCCACCGCGTGCAGGCGCAGCCAGGCCGGCCGCGGCCTTCCCCAGGTGGTCCGGTTCCCGTCGCGGCTGGTGATGACGACGGTGCCGGTGGTCCGCCCGGCCGGCCGGAGCCATCCGGTGCCGTCGGTGACCCCGCCGCCCGCGGCGGCCAGGGTGCCGGGCGGGTCGTCCGCGTTGTCGAGCACCAGCAGCCACGGCTCGTCCAGATCCTCCAGCAGGTGCCACACGATGTCCGGCAGGCTGCCCAGCCGCAGGTGGTCGGGCGACGCGCCCAGCTCGACGGCGAGGGCGAGCATGCCCGCGGTGACCGCGGCGGCGTCCTCCGCCGGTATCCACCAGGTGGTGATACCGGCGTCGGCGGCGCGCTGGACGGCGCTCAGCGCCACCGTGCTCTTGCCGCACCCGCCGAGCCCGTGCAGGACGTGGACGCGCGGGTTGTCGTGGGCGTGCCCGGACTCCGCGACGACCGTGGCCAGTGTGTCGAGCAGCCGGTCCCGGCCGCGTACTCGCGGTCCGCCGCCGAGCCGGTCGAACGGGGGACGGGTCGATACGGCCACCGGCGCGACGCCCGGGGCGGTGTGCAGCGGGCTACGGTCGGCGGCCGGTGCGGCGGCGTCCGTGCTCCCGGCGCCGTGTCTGACCCGCCAGTACGCCTGCCGCCAGTCCTCCAGGACGGCCGGATCGGTGATCCCGGCGGCCCGCAGGATGCGGTTCAGCAGGTCCGGCGGCTGGAGCGCGGGAAGGTGCGTACCGGCGAAGTAGCCGCCGAGGGTGCTCACCGGGACGCCCACCGCCTTGGCGACCTGCCGCACGCTCAGGCCGGAGTCCTGCCGTGCGAGGGTCAGCTCCCGGCCGAAGTCCTGCCGGGTGGCGACGCGTTGCGGGTCCGGGTGCGAGAGTTCGCCGGACCGGGGTCGGTCGGTCATGAATGCCTCCAGGAGAGCAGGTGGGCGCGGCTCCGTCAGACGGCTCTCAGGCCGGTCCGCTGTGTACGAACGCCGCCCACTCGTACGGATTCATCCGGTAGTTCCTGCGCATCTCACGGGCGGCCAGGTTGACCGCCCGGGCCGGCGGGTGATCCGCCAGCGCGGTGTAGGTGATCCGGGCAGTCTCCTGCGAGGCCAGATCGGGGACGCGCCAGAGCGTGCCGATGGCGGTGGAGAACCCCGCGAGCTGGAAGGCCGAGGAGATGTGGATCGTCTCGTCCGGGAGGTGTCCGCCGCTCAGCGCCGTGGTGCAGGCCGACAGATAGGCGACGCTCGCGGAGGGCAGCCGCAGCGCCGCGATGTCGCGCACTCGCAGGTCTCCGTCGGACAGCCGCAGGCAGCTGTCCGAGGGGTGTTCGGCGTCGCTGATCGAGTGGCACGCGAAATGCGCCCAGGCCGACGTCCCCAAGCCGTCCAGCACCGCCTGCTTGGTGGCGCGGCCCCCGGCCAGGCGGACGACCCGGCCGGCGAACTCGGCCGCCACCAGTTCCGCCTCCACCTCGGCCATGGCCAGCGGAGCAGCGACGGTCCCCACAGCCACCACCAGCGCGGACTCCGGCTCCCCGGCGGTCGGCCGGTCCTGGATGTGCCGCAGGAAGCGGAGCGTCGGCGTGTAGGAGCTGGCCACCCGGTGCAGCGCGCAGTTGCGGTCGCCGTCGCGCCCGGTGTGCAGGCCCGCGGCGTGAAGGGGCAGCACGCTCAGCGGCCCGGTCGGCACCCACCACAGGTGCGGCAGTGTCGGGCTGTCCGAGGCGGTCAGGCCGAGATGACGGAAGACCGGTTCGGTGACCGCCTCCCACAGCCAGGCGAGCACGTCCCGTATCGCGTCGTTGGTGCCCCAGCTGTTCGCGTTGACCGCGGCGACGAAAGTGCCCGCGCGCTCGGCGGCGTCCTGTGCGGTGAGGCTTTCGAGCGGAACGACCTCGGTTCCGTCCCCGGTCGTCACCAGGGCGTCGCAGCGCCACGGGGACACGTTCACCGTCACCGTCGGTCCGGAGCCCGCCGCCGGCCGCAGTGCCGCCGCGTCGGGTGCGAGCAGGAAGCGCGCGAACCGGGGCCGCCGGCGAATGCGCGCCAGCAGATCGTCGCGCCGCGCGGCCCAGCGCCGCCGGTCCGGCGGCGGCCCGGTCCCGCCGGGCCGGTCGCGGTCCGGTGCCACCGCGGCGACCGGGGGCTCCGGCGCGGTGGCACCGGTCGCGGCGGCCTCGATCGCGGCGTGCACCTCGGCGAGTTCGGCCGCGAGCCCCGGTTCGTGCGCCCGGAGCTCGTCGTGGTCGGTCCGCACGTCCAGGACCTGGCCGAGCAGTACGCCGCGGCCCTGCTCCAGGACCCCGAGCGCCCGCTGCTGGTCGCCGGCCGTGAGCGCACAGGCGGCGGCGGCACTGCCCAGTCCGCGGAAGTCCGCCAGGTAGCGTTCCTGGTCGTCGCGCTCCAGACCGTGCCAGGCGACCAGGTCGAGCAGCTCCAGTGCCGTGGTCAGGGCGGTCAGACCGGCCTCGACGTCACCGGCCGCGACATGGAGCCGGCCGAGGTGCTGGGCGGCGCGGGCCCGGGTGCGTCCCGCCGCCGTCGAGGCACCGGCGGCCGCGCCGAAGGCGTGGACCGCGTCGCGGTAGGCGCCGGGCGACCCCTCGCGCAGAAACAGCGTCCGGTGGGCCAGCCCCAGCGAGAGGTGGATCTCGGCGGACGGCATGTCCTTGCGAACCGCCTTGTCCAGCGCGCGCCCCAGGACCTCGACGGCCTCGCTCTGCAGAGCCGGCTCCCAGCGGAGTTCGACCCGGCTGACCAGTGCCCCGCCGAGGTTCGCCAAGTGCATCGCCACGTCCGGGTGCGTCGCGTCGGCGCTCGCCGCCGCCTGCCGCAGAGCTGCCGCCGCCCGGTCCAGGACGTCCGCGTCCCCTTCGTGGACACCGAGCCGGTACAGGCAGTTGCCGAGGTCCGCCTCCCACTTGACGCGCTCGGGAAGGTCGTCCTCGGCAGCGGCGAGCACCTCTTCCAGAAGGCCGACCGCCTCGCGCAGGACGGCGAGGTCCTGGGTGTACTCGAAGCTGCTGCGCAGTGACAGCGCCAGGTTCGCCGTGAGGAGCAGCCGGTCGGGACCCGCTGGGGTGCGGGCGAGCGCGGCGCGCCGCCACGTGACGGCCTCCTCCAGGGCGAGCGTGTCGCCCGTCCTGACGAAGACGGCGCGCAGCGCGTTGGCGAACTGGTTGAGGAAGAGCGGGGCGTCCGGATCGTCAGGGCTGAGCCCGTCGACCACGGTCCGCAGCTCCTCCATCGCGTCGAGGTGGAGCGCGACGTCGCCGCCGGCGACCGCGGCCGCGGTGAGGGCGTCCCCGAGACCGGCGTAGCAGCCGGGCGCGTTGCCGTCGCCCGGCGGCACGGCCAGCACCGCCTTCCGGTACGCGTCCACCGCCGCCAGCAGGTGTTCCTTGTCGCCGGTGGCGCGGAAAAGGACCATCAGCGCCATGCCGAGGTTCGCCAGCCGCGCCGCGACGTCCGAGGGGGTGCCGTCCGCGGTCCCGACGGCCTCGGTGTGCACGTCGACGGCTTCCTGGGCCGCCGAGGGGTCGCCGGTCCGCTCGCTCCAACGGGTCAGCGCCAAACCCAGGTTGGACTGGTACGAGGCGTACCGCGAGTCGTCCGCACCGGCCGCGGCCGCCGCGTCGCGCAGCACGGATATCCCTTCGGCGAGCCGGTCCGTCTCCCCGGTCCGTTCGAACCACCGGGTCAGGGACAGACCCAGGTTCGAGAGCCTGGACGGACTGCCCGGGGCCGCGTCGACCGCGACGCGGTGCGCGGCCAGCGCTCCGCGTAACGACCCGAGGTCACCGGTCAGTTCGAAGCGGCAGGTCAGCGCAACACCGAGGTCGGCCGCGTAGCGCCCCCGCCGCCCAGGGTCGGCCGCCGCCGCCTTCGCGAGCAGTTCCGCGGCCTCCGCGAGCCGTTCCGCCCGCCGGTCGCGGATCCCGCCGCGGATCAGCTCACCGGCTCGGCGGTGCCATGCCCGGCCGGCCTCCGTCCCCTTTTCCTCGGTCAATGGCCCCCACCTCTTCCCGTTCCACCCTAGCCGTCCGACGCCGACGCGTTCGTACGAACTTGTCCGAGCTTCACCGGCGGTCCTTCCGGGTGCGGCAGGCCGTGGGGTTGTCTCGTCCGGGTCAGCTCGGCGTCCACTGCCAGGAGGTCCGCAACCCCATGCCCGACAAGCGCAGCACTGTGAGAACCGTCCAGGGACTGGTCCGGGAGGGGTTGGTCGCGGCGGACGAGCAGCAGCGGATCGAGCGGGTCGCGGACCGGTACGCGATCAGCCTGACGGCCGCCATGCGCGAGCGGATCACCGGCGGGGACGACGACCCGGTCGCCCTGCAGTTCGTTCCCGATCCGCGGGAGCTGGAGACGACCCCGCAGGAGCGGGACGACCCGATCGGCGACGGCCCGTTCACCCCGATTCCCGGTATCACCCACCGCTATCCGGACCGGGTGCTGCTCAAGCCGCTGCACCTGTGCCCGGTCTACTGCCGGTTCTGCTTCCGGCGCGAGGTGGTCGGCCCGGGACACGGTGTGCTCGCGGAGGACGATCTGAGCCGGGCGATCACGTACATCAGGGAGCGCCCCGAGATCTGGGAGGTCATCCTCACGGGCGGCGACCCGCTCATGCTCTCGCCCGCCCGGCTGCGCCGCATCGTCGGCGAACTGGACGCCATCGCGCATGTCGGGGTCGTCCGCGTCCACACCCGGGTACCGGTGGTCGCCCCTGACCGGATCACCGGGGAACTGCTGGACGCCCTGTCAGCGGACACACCGGTCTGGACGGTCGTGCACTGCAACCACCGCCAGGAGCTGGGCGGGGAAGCGCTGCTCGCGTTGAAGCGCCTGACGGACCGGGGCTTCCCGCTGCTCAGCCAGACCGTTCTGCTCAAGGGCGTCAACGACTCGGCGGACGCGCTCGAAGACCTCTTCCGCACCCTCGTGCGGCACCGCGTCAAGCCGTACTACCTGCACCAGGCCGATCTGGCCCCGGGCACAGGCCACTTCCGTACCACCATCACGGCCGGGCAGGACCTGGTGGCCGGACTGCGCGGGACGGTGTCCGGGCTCTGCCAGCCGACCTATGTGCTGGACATCCCCGGCGGGCACGGGAAGGTCCCGATCGGCCGCGGCTACCTCGGCGGACATCCCGGCGGCTATCTGGTCACGGATCCCAACGGCCGGGTCCACCGGTACCCGCCGGCCGGAGACCGGCCCGCCGAAGGTGAAGCGTGAGCGTGCACCCGGGGCCGGAGCGGCCGCCGACCGCCCTGGTGAGGGAGCGCGACGGCGCGTCCTGCTCACCCGTCCGGTGGACCGTTCCCGGTGTCGGCGTCGGCAGTGCGTGGCGGGCGATGTGCGCCGCCTTCGCCGCGCAGGCGTCCGGCACGCCGGGGCAACGGGCGAAGCTCCTGGTCCAGGGCGTGCCCGAGGAGCGGACGGCCTGGTGGCCGCACCGCTGGGGCGGGGACGAAGCCGGTCCGCAGCGCTGGCTGGCGGCGCTCGCCCCGCTCGTCGGGGACGGCGGATGCTTCGCCTACGCCCGCGATGTGCAGCGCTACCACCGTCCGCTCTTCGAGGCGCTGGTCGGCGCGTTGGCCCCCTACCTGGCACGGCTCGGCATGCCGGGCGGACCGGTCGAGGCCGAGGTCTTCTTCGGCGACTACCGCTGCACACCGGGCGGAATCCACCGCGAGCGCTGCGCCAACGTCCACCTCGTGCTGGCGGGCACCAAGAGCATGCACTTCTGGCCGGACAGCGGGTGGCCGCCGCCGGGCACGCCGGTGCGTGCCGACGGCGCTCCGGACAGCGGGGCACCCGAGGAATACCTGCCCGGCCTCGATCCGGCGGCGGTGATGGGCGGCGCGCAGACGCTGACGGCGGGGAAGGGCGGCGGTTTCTCGTGGACCGCCGGCACATGGCACGTCGGCGAGACGCACGGCCCCGCCCTGGCCCTGAACATCGCGGCGTACGAGCGGACGACCGGCGCGGACCCGCTACCGCTGTGGGGGGAGCGCCTGCACGGCGAAGTACCGCCCGCGTGGCTGACGGCCTACGGCGAGCACACCGGCAGCCGTGACACCGAGTGGGGTCCGCTCGCGCGGCTGTCCGCCCTGGGCATGCGCCCCGCGCCGCCCGGCCCGCCCCGGTGGCCGGAAGGCGGCAAGGGCGGGCCGGGCGACCGGGTGCGCTGCCGCACCGCCGCGCCCGTGCTGTGGGCCGAGGACCGCCGCGGGCACCTGTCGGTCGCCGCGATGGGGGCGCTGACCACGGTGCCGCACACGGCGGAGGTCCGTGACTGGCTGGCGCCGGCGACCCGGCCGGACGGCGTCCCCCGCGCCGTGCCGCCGTCGTGCCGCACCCTCGCCGCCTGGCTGTGCCGCCAGGGAATCCTCGACCACCGGGAGAGCGCATGACCGTACCACCGCACCACTGGGCCGACTCCGACGACGACCTCTTCATCCGGCACGGCGATGTCTTCGTCCCCCGGCGGGGGGAGCAGATCGAGACCGTCCGCGACCTGGTCGCCCCCCTCCCCGGCCCGGACATCCTGGAACTCGGCTGCGGCGAGGGCCGGCTGACCGCGGCACTGCTGCTGCGGTACCCCGAAGCCCGGGTGACCGGCATCGACAACTCGGCCCGGATGCTGGCCGCGGCGGCCGACCGGCTCGCTCCTTTCGGCAGCCGGGTCAAGCTGGTCAAGGCGCCGCTGGAGGACGGGGGATGGCGGCACGGGACGTACGCCGCGGTCGTCTCGTCGCTGGCGGTGCACCATCTCGACGATGCCGCCAAGCAGGTCCTCTACCGGGACCTGCACGGCATGCTGCTGCCGGACGGCCGGCTGGTGCTGGCCGACCTGGTGCGGCCCCCCACCGCCACCGCGACCGCCTGGGCTGCGGGCCGTTGGGACGCCGAGGTCGACAGGCAGGCCGCCGGGCCGCACGGCGGTCCGGACGCGGCCGGCGCCTTTCGCGCGACCCGGTGGAACACCTTCCGGTTCCCCGACCCGGTGGACAAGCCCTCGACGCTGCTCCAGCACCTGCGCTGGCTGGCCGAGGCCGGCTTCGACGGCACGGACGTCTGCTGGGCGCTCGCCGGACACATGGTGATCGCCGCGACCAAGCCGCACCCGGAAGGGAGCACCCGATGACCTCGGCAACCGGCAGAACCCTGCTCGCCAACATCGTCAACGACGTCATGATCGAGGCGGCACCGCCCTCCTACGCACGGGCGATGGCCGCCGTCACCCCGAGGAAACTGTGGCTGGCCGCACCGGGGGACTGCGTGGTGACCCTGGCGCCCTGCCCGCCGGCGTTCCGCGACTACGTCGCGCGCACGCTCGCCCTCGACCTCGGCGGCGTCGACATCGTCGCCCCGGACACGATCCGCGGCATCCACGCCCTCGATGTCGTGGCGGCGCTCGGCGCGACCGCCCGGGTCACGGCGCGCCCGTCGCTCGTACCGTTCGTCGTGGACACGCGCGTCACCGCCTTCGCCCGCGCCACCGGCATGCGCCTGTACCCGTACGACACCGTCCCGGACGACGGGACGGTGGCCGCCGTCCGCCGGATCAACACCAAACAGGGCTTCCGGCGGATCGCGGCCGGCCTCGGCCTGCCCGTAGCTGACGGCGGGTACGCGGACCAGCCGGAGTCGCTGACCGCGGGGCTGGAACAGCTCCTGGCCGGCCGCCGGGCCGCGATCGTCAAGGTGAACCGCTCCTCCAACGGGCACGGCACCTTCGTCGTGCGCAATGACGCCGGCTCGCCCCCGGTGGCACAGCAGGTCCGGCGGGCGATCGCCGAACAGGGCGCGCCGCGCTGCGGCTGGGTGTACGAGGAGCTGCTGCCCTTCGACAGCGTGCCGAGCGTCGAGATGAACGTCACGGCCACCGGGGTCAGCGAGTTCTACAGCTGTGACCAGCGCAGCGTGGACAACGCCTGGACCGGGATGACCACGCCCGCCGCCCGGGGCCGCCTGAGCGGGGCGCTGACCGAGGCGGCCCAGCGGATCGGCGGCTGGCTGCTCGCCCACGGGTACCGCGGGATCTTCGACCTCGACTGCGGGGTGTTCGAGGGCCGGTACGTCGTCACCGAGGCCAATGTGCGCAGGACCGGCGGGACGTACCTGGAGGAACTCGTCGGCCGGCTCAGGCGCCTGGCCGGCGTGGAGCACAAGCCGTCGTACTGGCACGCGGACGTGCGGCGCGGTACCACCCGGCTGGACTTCGCGGCCGCGGTCGGCGCGCTGGAACGGGCGGGCCTCACCGACCCGGCGGCCGGCGCCCGGGTGCTCCTGCCGGTGGACACCCTCAGGACCGACGGCAAATGGCGCTATCTGGTGTGCGGTACGGATGCCGGGTCCGTCGCGGACGCCGAACGGGAACTCACCGGACTACTGGAGTTGGTCTAGTGCTGCACTCCGCCCTGCACCCGGGTTTCAGCGGCGTCGACGGCGTCGGTGTCTTCGCGCTGCGCGACCTCCCGCTCGGAACCGCCCTGTGGTGGCCCTGCCCCAAGTGCCCGGTCGTTCCGCTCGGCGGCCAGCGGGAGACACCGGCCCCCGTCGTCCACTGGCTCACCGAGTTCGGCTACCGGCGTGCCGACGGCAGCCTCATCTCGCCGTGCCGCGGCGCGCACCTGCTCAACCACTCCTGTGACGCGTCGGTGCTCGACGCGGGCCTCGCGGTGGGCGTCGCCGTACGGGACATCCGGCGCGGCGAGGAAGTGACGTGCGACTACCGCACGTTCCGCTACGACGACGGATGGAGCTTCCCGTGCCGGTGCGCCGCCGACTCCTGCGTCGGCACGCTGACCTCCACGGCGGGAGAGATCCCCGCCGAGCTGAGCCGGACCTGGCGGCGCCGCTTGCGGCCGGCGCTGGAAGCCGCGGCGGTCGTCGCGCAGGAGACCACGGTGAGAGCCGGGGACGTCAACGGCCGGCCGCCGGCTCCCAGGAGGATACGTGTGCGCTGACCGAGCATCCGTGACCGGCCCCCGCGCCCGCGACCTCATCACGAGGGCGCGCGACGAGGCACTCGCCGACCGCCCGGCCTACACGACGCTGCTCAGGCTTCTGACACTGGGCGGCCGGGTGCCGTACCCCGACGCCGTGGACAGCCTCACCGTCAAGGAGCGCTCCGTGCTCCAGCAGACCATCGGGGACGAGGAACTGCGCCTGCTCCCGGCGGACCCGCACGGACCGGACGGCTCCGACAGCCGTGACCTGCTCGTCGCGTACTCCCCGCAGGGCAAACTCTCGCTGCTCGAAGCGTCCGAGGGCCGGCCGGCCGGCGTCGGCGACGTCCTCGCGCTGCTACGGGTGAGCCGGTCCGTACTGGAGCGCGCCGAGGAGGAGCACGCCGCGTGGCAGGTCGCGGAAGACCGGGAACAGGCCCGGCTCGACCGCGTCCTGCGCGGCTGGGAGGCGGCCGGCTCCCTGCCCGCCCGCGTCCGCCAGGCAGCGGACTGGGCCGACCATGTCGAGACGGTCCTGATCTACTGCGGGCGACAGGTCTTCTCCCGGTCCGACGCCGGTACCAGCACCCTCCTCCGTGAACGCCCGCTGCGGGAACTGGCCGCCGAACCGCCGGCGGCGTGGAGCCCGGCCGAACGGCTCCTCGTCATGGCCGTGCACGTCCTGTTCGCCACCGGCCGGTCGATCCGGTTCGAGGAGTTCAACGGCCGCCAACTCAGCGCGACCGCACTGCGGACGTGGCTGGTGTCCACCTGGCACAGGTACGCGCACGCCCTGGGGCGGCACATCCCCGCGGACCTGCCCACCCGACCGCTCCTTCCGCTGGCCGCCGAGGTCGCCGAACTCGCCCGTGCGGTCGACCGGTCCGACTGGATCCGATTCCGGCGCATCACCGGCACGACCTTCGGCAAACGCGAGGTGCTTGCCATGCTCCCGCAGCGGGAGCGCAGCCACTGCCCGGCGCCCGACACGCTCGCCGCACTGGCCGAGCGGTCACTCGGCCGCCGACACGCTCGGGAGCTGCCCGGTGAGGAGCTGGTCGCCCGGATGGTGCGGGAGGCCGTCACCGGTACCGCGGCGGAACAGGTCCCGCTGCTGGAACGGATCCTGGCCACCATCGTGGAGAGCGCCGTGCAGGACCTGGACGCCGACTACGCGATGTCCAGCGCCGTGCGGGACCTGCGGCGGCTGGGCAGGTCGGGCCCCGTCCGCGCCGCCTCGCCACTCACCTTGCGCAAGCCGGACTTCTTCTGCTGCGTCCTGCCCCACCCCGGCCGGCTGGGCGGACTGCGCGATGTGGAGATCCGCCGGATCCTGTGGCTGGTCGCCCAGCGGATGCAGTACAACCGCTGGCATTTCGTCCCCGGCAACTTCGACCGCGCCGAGGTGCCCGCCGAGCGGCACTACTTCTTCCCGCCCGCTCTGCCCGACCTGGCCGAGTCAGCCGACATGTGGCACGGCGGCCACGTCGCGGCGGGCGTCCGGTACTCCCTGCGGGCGCCCGGGGCGCAGCTCTGGCGGGGCTCGCTGGTGGCGGGCGGCAATGAATACCGCGGCGGGTACGACCTGCGGGCGGTCCGGATGAGCGGCGAACCGTTCGTCCGCGCCGACCTGTGGCTGGCGACCCGTTACAGCGGCCTGATCGACGCCTTCTGGCGGGCGATGGCCGCCTGCGTCCCGCAGGACCCGGGAGAACCGTATCCGGTGATCACCGCGTTCGACCGTCACTGGTACGAGAACGACGAGTGGAAGGCCTTCACGGGTCGGACCGCTGCCGTCGGGAGCCGCAGGTGAGCCGGCGCAGCAGGAGCGCGTTCACCGCGTCGGGCGCTTCGAGGCCGGCCATGTGCCCCACGCCCGGCAGCACGGTGCGGTGCGCCCCGGGTATGCGCGTCGCCAGAGTGCGGCTGACGCGGTGGAAGTCGGTGAGGTCCAGGGCGCCGACGACGACGTCGACCGGCGCGCGGATCTCCGCCAGCCGCGTGACGGCCCCGGTGTCCGGCGGGAGGCGGGGGTCGCGGTTGCGCCAGTGCCAACCGGAGTAGTCCGCGACCATCGCGCGCACCAGCTCCCACGCCTGCGGATGGCGCCGGACGGTCCAGAACAGCTCGTGCCGGAGCCACACCGCCTTCGCGGCAGCCGGGTCGAGGGCGGCGAGGCCCGCGTCCCAGTCGAAGCCGTACCGGTGGCCGCCGACATCGCTGCCGATCAACGTGAGCGACCGGGCCGAACCGGGCCTGGCCAGAGCAAAGTTCAGCGCGATGCGTCCGCCCATCGACAGACCGGCCAGGTGCGGGCGCGCGACCCCGAGATGACGGAGCAGCCGGTGGAGATCGTCGTGGTGACTGTACGGGCCTGCCGGAGCCGATGAGCGGCCGAACCCTCGGCAGTCATAGGTGATGACCCGGAAATGCGCGCTGAGCGACCGGACCTGGGGCCGCCATACCCGGCGGTCGAGCGTGAATCCGTGGATCAGCACCACCGGCGGTCCTGAGCCGACGTCCTCGTAGTGCAGGGACCCGCCGTTGTACTCGAAGAACCCCGTACGACCACCCGCCTCACCCCGACTGGATCAGTACGATGATAGGTCCGACATGAGCTGGAGTTTCTTCATCAGTACCGCCCTGGGTGCGCTGATCGCCGTTCTGTCCAACCTCGTGGCCGACCGCACCCGCTGGAAGCACGAGGAGCAGGGAAGGCAGCAGGAGATCAAGCGCCAGGTGTACGCCGAATACCTCTCCGCCCTTTCGCGGACGGACAACGCGCTGCGGGACACGGCCCGGCACATGGAGGCTTCGCAGGCCGACCGCGCCAGGACGGCGACGGAGACCTTCAGGAACAGCGGCTGCTACGAGCTGCGCTACCAGCTGGGAATCATCGCGCCGGACGGGGTAGTGGACGTGGCCACCGCCGCCCTGCACAGACTCCGCGACTTCCGCGACGCGATCGAATCCGGAATCGCCTGGCAGGACGAGGCGTACCGGGAACAGCGGGACCAGTGGTATTCCGTCTTTCCCGCGCTGCGCCAGTGCATGCGCCAGGACCTCACCCGGAAATGAGCGGGCGCGCCTGACAGCGGTACGGGAATGGGCAGCCGTACCCGACCCGCTCAGGCGCCGGCCTGTAGACGCAGGCCGGTCAGGGTCAGCTCCAGCGCGGAGCGGAACTGGTCGATGTCGTCGTGGCCCTCGAACTCGTCGACGATCTCGTGCACGAACGGGAATTCCCCGGGGTCCAGCTCCCGCCAGGTCCGGGCGAAGCGGCCGAGGAATTCCTCGCGGTTCACGGCGCCGTCGAGGATCTCCTGCGGCGGCTCCTGCCCCAGGTCGACGGCGGAGCCGACGACGACCCCCACGATCGCGGACACGGCGTGGAAGCGCTGGCGCGCGGTGAGATCGAGGCGGAGGGTCTGCCGGCCGAGCCTCTCGTACAGGCGCAGGGCGTTGCCCTGGACGTCGGTGTTGCGCATGAAGTAGGCGCCCAGCCAGGGCCGGTCCATGATCGCGTCGAACAGCGTCACGGCCATCGCGCGAAGGTCGTCGATCGGGTCGTCGCTGACCGGAAGTGCTTCGACGTCGGCCAGCACCCCGCCGATCACGTGGTCGGTGGCGCGGTCGAGCAGCTCGTCCTTGCTCGCGACGTACCAGTAGATGCTGGCGACGCCGCCGCCGAGGCGCTGCGCGAGCGCGCGGAAGGTCAGGGCCGGCGCCCCGGCCTCGTCGAGCAGGGCCACCGCCTCGGTGAGCACGGACTCCATCGAGTGCGAAGCCCGTCGGCGTCCCTCGCCCGGGCGGTTTTGCAGGCGTGCCATGGCTCACATCCCTACCCGTCTTGCGCAACTATCGAACGTTGTTCTATCGTACCGTATCGTACGTTGTTCGATAGCCGAACGGTGTTCGATCGGAGGACCGCCATGACTGCCACCGCTACGCCTCACAACCCGTCCCGTACCTATCCGTCCCTGCGCGCGGCGTGGATTCCGCTGGCTGCCCTCTGCCTGGCCTTCTTCGTCGAGATGGTCGACAACACCCTGCTGTCGATCGCGCTGCCCACGATCGGCCGCGACCTCGGCAGCGGGACGACCGCGCTGCAGTGGGTCACCGGTGCGTACTCGCTGACCTTCGGCGGCCTGCTGCTCACGGCCGGGTCGATGGCCGACCGGCTCGGCCGCCGCCGGGTGCTGCTGGTCGGCCTCGCCGTGTTCGGCTCGCTGAGCCTGTGCGTCGTCCTCGTCACCACGGCGGGCGAGCTCATCGCCCTGCGGGCCGCGCTCGGCGTCGCCGCCGCGGCGATGGCCCCGATCACGAACTCGCTGGTCTTCCGCCTGTTCGACGACAAGGCCCTGCGGATGCGGGCCATGACGGTGATGATCATCGTCGGCATGTCCGGCTTCGTCCTCGGGCCGCTGCTCGGCGGCACCGCGCTGGCCCATGTGCGCTGGGAGTGGCTGCTGGTCGTCAACGCTCCGATCGCGGTGATCGCGTGCATCGGCGTCCGGCTCGGCGTCCCGGCCGACCGGCCGGAGGACCTGACCAAGGACACGCTCGACCTGCCGGGCGCCGTCCTGAGCGTCAGCGCCATCGGGTTCGCCTGCTACTCGCTGACCAGCGGTGTCGAGCACGGCTGGCTCTCCGGGATCACCCTCGCGTCGATCGCGGGCGCCGTCGCCGCCGCCGTCGCGTTCGTGCGGCACGAGCGCCGCAGCGCGGCACCCATGCTCGATCTGACCCTCTTCTCCAACGGCACCGTCCGCGGCGCCGCCATCGCCCAGATCGGGACGTCCATCGCGATGGCCAGCGTGATGTTCGGGCTGATCCTCCACTTCCAGTACGCCTACGGATGGAGCCCGGTGCGGGCCGGCCTGGCGAACCTGCCGATCATCGTGACGATGATCGCCGCGACGCCTCTGTCCGAGTGGCTCGCCCGCCGGTTCGGCCACCGCATCGCGTGCCTGGTCGGCGCGGCCTGCCTGGCCGGCTCGCTGGCAGGCCTGTCCTGGGGCGTCAGCCACGGGTACGCCGCCATCGCCGTCTGCATGGTGCTCATGACCGTGGGACTGCGCACCGTGATGACGATCTGCGCGGTCGCACTCGTCGACGCCATGCCGAGCAACCGCACCTCCATCGGTACGGCCCTCAACGACACCGCCCAGGAGGTCGGCTCCAGCGTCGGTACCGCCGTGGTCGGCACCCTGATCGCCGCGTTGGTCACCACCCGGCTGCCGGCCGGCACCTGGAGCAGCGACCTCGTCGCGTCGTTCTTCCACGGCGAACAAATCACCTACGCGGTGCTCGCCGCCGTCGTCGGACTGATCGCCGCGGGCGGCGCGCTGAGCCTGACCGACTCCCACACGGTCGAGGAAGCCCCTGGCGAGGAGCCCGGCGTCGGGGAGTCCGCTGCCGCGAAGCCCGCTGTCGAGGAACCCGCCTGACGCCGGTCGTTCCGGCCCGGGTGCGGAACACCGCCGCGGGCGGCCGGACCCCGCTTTGTTCCTGACGCTTTTTCGGAGGAAAACAAAAGCTTTGCCGGGAAAAGTGTTATCGCCCGGCCGTGATCGCGTCGCGCGCTATGCGGGGGGCGCGTGGCGGGCGGCAAGTGCCGGAAGTCGAACCCGATGGCTTCGACGGTCCAAGGCGGTGGCGCGGAGACGTCGCCGGGAGTCCGTTCCGGTCATGGGCGGCGGCCCCGACCTCGTGACGTGTCACGCCCTGCGGGCCTCGCCCGGACCGCTTCGGTCGTGATCGAGCGGAATGCCTTCTTCGTCCCGGGTGCGGCTCTGTCAAGGGGAAATGGCATTCCGGGGGTTCTTCCTTACCGCCGCGATAGCGGGGGGAGCGGCGACAGACGCCCGGGGGCTGTTACCCGTTTCGGACGCGAGGCTGCCCGGTGTGCCTTCTCGGCTGCCCGGTTGCAGGCTGAAACGATCGGCGCCGGTGCTCGGCGCGGCAGTCGTCATTCACAGCAGGCCGGCCCCGGCCGCGCGGCGCGGGCGTCGGCGGTCTCGGCGTCGTGCTCGGCCTCTCCATCCCGTCCACCTGCAAAAACGTGCCGTGCGGCGCCGCGGACGGCGGGCCGGGTCCGCTTCGCGGCCGGGAGATTCCAGGGAAGACGGACGCGCAGAGGATTAAAGGTGAATGGCTGGGGAACAGTTTTCCGCCGGAAACGGCTGTCCGTCCCTTCGTGCCGCTTGCGGCGCTGTTCCCTCACGGCCCGTTGCTCCCCGGAGTCAGCGCGGTCCGGCAATCCGCGTTACCGGTCGTGCGGCCGGTTGCGGCGGCCGGGAGCGGCAAGCGGGAAAGGGAATGGGGGCTGTTGCAACAGAGGGGCGATTCCCTATAGTCGCTGCCGTAACCAGTGACATGCACACTGCATGGGAGTCACCGCTTTGAGCACTAAGCCGGTGAAGCGTTCACCCCGCCGCGACGGGCCGCCGATGCCCGACGGGCAGGTGGAGCTCGCCGAGCCGCCGGTACTGGGTGAGCCCGCGGGCGCGGACTTCGGCTCCGCGCTGATGTATCTGCCCATGGGCCTCGGCGCCGGCGCCATGGTGCTCATGTTCAGCATCCGCAGCATGGGACCGACCACCTACATGATGTCCGGCATGATGGGCGTCGCCATGGTCAGCATGACGCTGACCCAGGTGGGCCGGAGCAGTTCGGAGCGCCGCCGCCGCATGCGGGCCGAACGCCGCGACTACCTGCGGTACTTGGCGCAGAAGCGGCGTCAGGCCAGGACCGCCGCGGCCGAGCAGCGCGCCGCCCTGCTGTGGGACAGCCCCGATCCGCGCGACCTGTGGGCGTTCGCGGGGGGACCGCGGCTGTGGGAACGCCGCCCCAGCCACGAGGACTTCGGCCGGGTCCGCATCGGCATGGGCATCCGCCGCGCGGAACTGGCCTTCCTGCCGCCGCAGACCAAGCCCGTCGAGGACCTCGAACCGCTCACCGCGATCTCGCTGCGCCGCTTCACCAAGGCCCACCAGACCGTCCCCGATCTGCCCATCCCGGTGGCGCTGCGCCGCTTCACCCGGGTGGAGTTCGCCGGCGACGGCGGGGAGGCGCTGGCCCTGATGCGGGCGATGGTCGCCCAGCTCGCCGTCCTGCACGCCCCCGACGAGCTCCGGGTCGCGGTGCTCGGCAACCCGGCCGCCCGCGACGAGTGGGACTGGGTCAAGTGGCTGCCGCACAACGCCCACCCCGACGAGCAGGACGACGCCGGCGCGGTACGGCTGGCTGCGGGCGACCACGACGAGCTGATGGCGCTGCTCGGCTCCGAGGTGCGCGACCGCCCCGACCACGACCCGGACGCCTCGCCGAACGTCACCGAGCCCTACCTGGTGGTCATCGCCCAGGGCGCCCACCTGCCGGAGAGCTCCCGGCTGGCGGGCGACGGCCTGCGCAACGCGCTGCTGCTGGACGCCACCGGCACCCTGCGCGGCGGCGAGAACGTCCTGCGGCTCACCGTCCGCGACGGCACCGTCAGCTTCCCGGCCGGTGACGACGCCTCCGCCGCCGCCACCGCCGACGCGCTCAGCGCCGTCGCAGCCGAGGCGCTGGCCCGCGGCTTGGCCCCGCTGCGTACCGGCGGCAGCGTCGACCTCACCGAACGCCCGCTGGAGTCGGACTTCGACCTGACGTCGCTGCTCGCCATCCGCGACCCCCGCACCTTCGACGTGGCCGCCAAGTGGCGCCCCCGGCAGGCACAGTCGGCCCGGCTGCGGGTACCGCTCGGCGTCACCGACGAGGGCGAGGTCGTCGAGCTGGACCTCAAGGAGTCCGCGCAGGGCGGCATGGGACCGCACGGCCTGCTCATCGGCGCCACCGGCTCGGGCAAGAGCGAACTGCTGCGCACCCTGGTGATGGGACTGGCCGCCACCCACTCCTCCGAGGTCCTCAACCTCGTCCTGGTCGACTTCAAGGGCGGCGCGACCTTCCTCAACATGGACCGGCTGCCGCACACCTCGGCGGTCATCACCAACCTCGCGGACGAGATCCACCTCGTGGACCGGATGCGGGACTCCATCAACGGCGAGATGATCCGCCGCCAGGAACTCCTGCGCGAGTCCGGCCACTCCTCGCTCTTCGACTACGAGAAGGCCCGCGCCGCCGGAGCCACCCTCGCCCCGCTTCCCTCGCTGCTCATCATCGTCGACGAGTTCTCCGAACTGCTGGCCAGCAAGCCGGAGTTCGTGGACCTGTTCGTCTCTGTCGGGCGGCTCGGGCGCAGCCTGGGCGTGCACCTGCTGCTCGCCTCGCAGCGCCTGGACGAGAGCCGTATCCACAAGGTCGAGGGCCACCTGTCCTACCGGCTGGCCCTGCGCACCTTCTCCTCGATGGAGTCCCGCAGCGTCATCGGCGTCTCGCACGCGTACGAGCTGCCGCCGACCCCCGGCAACGGCTACCTGAAGGTCGACACCACCAACCTCGTCCGCTTCAAGGCCGCCTACGTCTCCGGCGCGGCCCCCGAACCGGCCGCCGAGAGCGAACCCGCCGAGCGGCAGCGCGCCGCCCAGGAGGTCACCGTCTTCGGGCTCGACCGCAGCGGCGAGCTGCTCTCCGAGCGCGTCCAGGAGCCCGCGGCGCCCGCCGAGGCGGCCAGGACCGCGGCGCAGGCGCCAGGGCCGGTCGCCGCGACCGGCCCCGACGGCGAACCGCTGAGCGAGGAGAGCCTGTTGGAGGTGCTGGTCGCCCGCTTGGAGGACGCAGGGCCGCCGGCCCGCCAGGTGTGGCTGCCGCCGCTGGACTCCTCCGCCAGCCTCGACCAGGTGCTGCCCGCCATCGTGCCGGACCCCGACCGCGGCATGAGCGCGGCGGACTACCCCAGGCTGGGCTCGCTGCGCTTCCCGCTGGGCATGGTGGACAAGCCCTACGAGCAGTCCCGCGACCTGCTGACCGCGGACCTGTCGAGCGCCGACGGGCACATCGGCCTGGTCGGCGCGCCGAGAACCGGCAAGTCCACGATGCTGCGCACCCTGATGCTGTCCCTGGCGCTGACCCACACCCCGCAGGAGATCCAGTTCTACTGCCTGGACTTCGGCGGCGGCGGCCTGGTGTCCACCTCCGGGCTCCCGCACGTCGGCTCGGTCGCCACCCGGCTCGACCGGGACCGGGTGCAGCGCACCATCGCCGAGCTGACGCAGCTGCTGGAGCGCCGCGAGGCCGAATTCGGCGCGCGCGGCCTGGAGTCCATGGCCGGCTACCGGGCGCAGCGCGCCTCCGGCGAGCTGGACGACCCGTACGGCGACGTCTTCCTCGTGGTGGACGGCTGGGGCACGCTGCGGCAGGACTACGAGGACATCGAGCCGCGCGTCATCGACCTGGCCGCCCGCGGACTGTCCTTCGGCATCCACGTCATCGGTTCCGCGGTGCGCTGGTCGGAGTACCGGCCGCGGCTGCGGGACCTGCTGGGCACCAAGTTCGAACTCCGGCTCGGCGACACGCTGGAGTCCGAGGTCGGCGCGCGGGCGGCGGCGGCCGTACCGCACCAGCCAGGGCGCGGCCTGACCTCCACCGGCCACCACTTCCTGGCCGCCCTGCCCCGGCTGGACAGCTCCCCGCACACCGAGGACCTCACCGCGGCGACCAAGGAGGCCGTCGCGGAGATCGGCACCTTCTGGACCGGCCGCCCCGCCCCCGGCGTCCGGCTGCTGCCCAGCCGGCTGCCGACCGCCCGGCTCCCGGCGGCCGAGGGCGACCTGAGGGTCTGCCTGGGCTGGGACGAGCAGCGGCTGGAACCCGCCTGGCACGACTTCTCCGTCAACCCGCACCTGATGGTGTTCGGCGACAACGAGACCGGCAAGACCAACGTGCTGCGGCTGATGGTCGACGCCGTCACCTCCCGCTACACCCCCGAGGAAGCCCGCATCATGGTCGCCGACCCCGGCCGCGGCCTGCTCACCGCGGTCCCCGAGGCCTACCGGGTCGGTTACGTCGTGGACAGCGACGCGCTCGGCCAACTCGCCGCAAGTGCCGCGGTGTCGGTCGGCAAGCGAGTGCCGGGTGCCGACATCTCGCCGGAGAACCTGGCCCGCCGCGACTGGTGGAGCGGCCCGCTGCTCTTCGTCCTCATCGACGACTACGACCTGTTCTCCGGGGCGCCGGGCTCCCCGTCCCCGATGGCGCCGCTCGTGCCGCTGCTGGTCCAGGCCCCGCACATCGGACTCCACCTGGTCCTGTCCCGCAGCACCTCGGGGGCGATGCGGGCGATGATGGACCCGGTCCTGCGCCGCCTGTGGGAGCTGGGCAACCCGGCCCTGCTCTTCTCCTACCCGAAGGAGGAGGGCAAGTTCATCGGCGAGGCGAAACCGCGCACCCTGCCGCCCGGCCGCGCCCAGCTCGTCACCCGCCGCTCGGTCAGGCTCATGCAGACCGGTCTGGTGGCCGCCGAATGAGCCGCACCGGTTCCGCGCCCGTCGCCCGTACACCGGTCGCCCGTTCCGCGCCCGCTGCCTGTACGCCCGCTGCCTGTACGACCGCTGCCCGTACGGCTCCCGCCCGTACGACCGTCCGTATTACCGCCCGTAGCGCCGCCGTCGTCGTCCGCGGTGCCGCGGACAGCGGCGTCCCCCACCGCACAGGAGCGTCCCGATGACCACTGCCTCCGTGGTTCCCGGAGCCGGGACCGGCACCGAGGTGTGCCGGGTGACCGTCGTCGGTCCCGGCGGCCGGGCCGATCTCGCGATCCCGGTGACGGTGCCGCTGTCGGCGCTGCTGCCCGTCCTCGTCGAGCACGTGGTCCCCGACGTGCGCGAGCGCGGCACCCCCTGGGCGCTGCAACGCCTCGGCGAGGCTCCGCTCGACCCGGACGGCACGCCCGCCGGGCTCGGCCTGCACCACGGCGACGTGCTCCACCTCCGGCCGGTCGCCGACCCGCTGCCCACCCTGCACTTCGACGACGTCGCCGACGGTGTCGCCCACGTGGTCGGCTCGCTGCCCGGCCGCTGGCGGCCGGAGCTGACCCGCGCGCTGGCCCTGACCATGGCCGCCGTCGCTGTCGCCGCCCTCGCGCTGGCCCTGGTCAGCGGCGGCCCCGGCGGCTTCGCCGGCTACGGCTCGGGCATCGCCGCGGTGCTGTTCACCGCGGCCTGCGCCGCCGGCAGGCGGCTGGGTGCCGACCGGGGCGCGGTGCTGACCGGCGGCATCGCGGCGATGGCGATGGCCGGACTGGCCGGACTCGCCTTCCGCGAAGGCCCCGACGGCGGCTTCGACCCCGGTGTGCCGGGTCTGCTGGTCGCCGCCGGCTGCGTGGCGGTCGTCGCCACCTCGCTGCTCGCGCTGCGGGCCATACCGTTCCTGCTGCCCGGCACCGCGATCGTCGTCGCGGCGGCGGCAGCGGCCGCCATCGGACTGCGCTCCGCCTTCGACTGGCGGCCCGGCCAGGCCGTCGCGGTGGTCGGCGTCGCGCTGTTCGTCCTCGGCCACTTCGCCCCCCGGCTTGCACTGCGCGCCTCCCGGCTGCGGGTGCCCCAACTGCCCCACAACGCGGCCGAGTTGCAGGAGGACGTCGACCCCGAGCCGCAGGAGCGGGTGGAGCGCCGGGTGCGGGCCGCCACCTCCTACCTGGACTCGCTCAGCCTCGGCTTCTCCCTGTCCTTCGGCGTCGTCTTCTGGTTCATGGTCCGCGAGCACGGCTGGATCGGCTGGGCGCTGCCCCTGGTGCTCGGCGCCGCGGTGCTGCTGCGCTCCCGCGGCCTGACCGGCACCCTCCAGCGGGTGCCCACCGTCATCGCGGCCGGCGGCGGCCTCGGACTGCTGCTCCTGGAGCAGTGGACCACGGGCGGCCCCGGCCAGCGCGGCACGGCCGCCGCGCTCCTGCTGCTCACCGCCGTCGCCCTGCTGGCCGCCGCCTGGCGGCTGCCCTCCAGCCGCCTGCTGCCCATGTGGGGCCACAGCGGCGACATCGCCGAGATGCTCGTGGCGATCGCGCTGCTGCCGCTGCTGCTCCAACTCCTGCACGTCTACTCGCACGTGCGCGAACTGACCAGCTGAAGGACCGGAACCGAGAGGAGGACCGCACATGCAGACCCGACGGGACCACGTCCAGGCCTACCAGTTCGCCGTCGGCCGGCTGGCCACCGCGCTCGTCAGCGGCGACCCCGGCCGCGGCGAGAGCCCCACCCGCCGCGCGTCGCTTGGCACCTTCTTCGGCGTGGGCGTCGTCATCCTGCTGTGCGTGGGCTTCGGCGTCTACGGCCTGGTCGCGCCGGCCGCCGACCACTCCTGGCGCGCCTCGGGCGCGTACATCGTGGAGAAGGAGACCGGCAACCGCTACCTGTACGTCGACGGTGTGCTGCGCCCGGTCCGCAACTACGCCTCGGTGCGGCTGTTCGCCCCGAGCCCCGCCGCGCACGACGTCTCCCGCAAGGACCTCGAAGGCATCCCGCACGGCCCGGCCGTCGGCATCCCCGGTGCGCCCGACGAGGTCCCGACCCCCGCCGGGATCCTCGGCAACTCCTGGACCCGCTGCCTGCGGCCGCAGTTCGCCGGCGGCCAGAGCGTCGACTTCAGCCCCGCCGGCCGGACGACCGCCGTGCCCGAGGACCGCCAGGCGCTGCTCGCCGCCGCGGACGGCACCCGCTACCTGCTCTGGAAGGGCGCCAAATACCGCGTCCCCGACCAGTCGACGCTGGTCGCCCTCGGCCTCGACACCGACCGGCAGACCACCGCCCCCGCCGACTGGCTCGCCGCGGTGCCCGACGGCGTCGCGCTGAAGGCGATCCGCCCCGCCGGGCAGGGCGGGCCGGCCGGCACGGTCGCCGGACACCCCGTCACCGTGGGCCAGTTGTTCAGCACGGACACCGCGGCCGGTGAGCGCCACTACTACGTGATGACCCAGCACGGTGTGGCCCGTACCAACGCCACCGAATACGCGCTGCTCTCCGCCGAGCCGCACGCCCCCGCGCCCATGAGCGTGCCCTCCTCCGCGCTGGCCGCCGTACGGCTCGCCGACGACCCCGGCATGGCCGGCACGCTGCCCGACGTGGCGGGCGCTCCCGCGGTCTCCACCGACGGGCAGGCGGTGTGCCTGGCCCAGCGCGTCGACGGCAGCGCCCTGGACACCCGGGTCGTCCTCGAACGGGGCGAGGCCGCCACCGGCAGCCGCGCCGTCCTCGTCCCGCCCGGCCACGGCCTGCTGGTCAGCAGCCGCGAGGAGGCGCTGCGCAAGGCCACCCGCCCCAGGACGTACCTCGTCACCGACGACGGCACCGCCTATCCGCTGGCCGGCGACGACGTCACCGCCGCCCTCGGACTGTCGGGACTGGTGTCCCTGCTGTCCGACGACGTGATCAGCCTGCTGCCGGCCGGCCCCGTCCTGGCGATGCCCGGCTCGACGGGCGGAGGGGGCGCCGGTGTTTAAGGGCATCCGTTCGCTGCTGCCGCCCGGCCGGCCGCTCCAGTGCCGCGCCGCCGGCGACGCCCTGCTGATCCAGCCCAAGGGCAGGACCGACCAGGCCGCGTGGCGGTTCGCCAGAGCCCTGGCCCGCGACGAGCAGCACACCGTCGTCGTCGTGGACGTGCCCGGCGTCGCCCCCGACACCGCGGCCGACGCGCTGGCCCACGCCCTGGCCGACACCGAGGGCAGCCTGCGCCTGGTCTTCGGCGGCGGCACCTCCGCCGAGATCCGCGCGGCGGGGCAGCGGATCGCCGAAGCGCTGGGCACGGTCGTGGTGGTCCCCGACGGCGAGGTGCTGCCCACCGCGGGCGGCGGCCTCTACATCCCCGGCGGCCACGGCTCCGGCTGGCTGCGGCTGCGGCCCGGCCGCCCCTCCGAGCACGACTCCATGGGCTTCCCCAAGCCCCGCTGGCAGTTCTCGATGATGGACCGTCCCTGGGCGGCCAGCCCTTACGCCGTGGTCGAGCCACTGCCCTGCGGCGTGTGGGTGCGCGGCGCGCTGCCGGAGTCGGCGGACGACAACCGCCGCTGGCTCTTCGGCAGCCTCGCCGCCGATCCCGACGTCATGACCGTCGTCCTGGGCTGCCCGGGCGGGCCGGCCGTGCCGCTGGCGGACGTCGTACGGTTCTGGGGGACGGTGATGCCGTCGGCACGCTCGCGCATCCGCTTCGTGCACTTCGGCCCCGTGGTGCTGTCCCAGGAGGGCGAGGCGCTCGGCCAGCAGCTCGCCGACGCGCTGGAGCACCAGGTCGTCCTCTACACCGGGATGTCCATGTCCATGTCCATGTCCGAGGACGGCCGCGCCGAGGGCGACGGCGCCACGGCCGTCCCGTCCGGCGTCCTCCCGTCCGGCGCCGCCCCAGACGGGGCCGACCGCACCGCCGGCCGCGCGGGCTTCGTGCGGGAACTCCGCTACAGCCCGCGCGGCACGGAAGACGCCCCGCCGCCCGCCCTGGCCGGTGTGCGCGAGCCGCTGCCCGGCTTCCGGCCGGTCGCCCCGGGCGTCTACGAATACGCCTTCGACGCCGTGCTCGAGGTCGTCCAGAGCGGGCTGTGGATGCGCCCGCAGACCGAACCCGCCGATGGTGACGACGTCCGCCGCATCCCGGCCGCCCCCGGTGAACGGCTCTTCCTCTACCACCGCGGCTCCCCGGACGTGGCCGCGCGCATGCAGGCGCTCGCCGAGGACGCGCTGTGGCGGCTCGGCGCCGACGCCCGCGGCGAGTTCGCCCTGCGGCCCGCCGACGATCCGGCCGTCGACACGGGCGTCTGGTACGCCGAGCCGGTCGCCGTCCCCGACCCGCACGAAGCGGTGACGGCGGCGATCCCGCCGATGACCCGGCCCGCGGGCATTGCGCCCTGGGCGCCCGCCCCCGCTGCCGAGGACGTTCCGGCGCCGGAGAGCGCGGCCCCGGCCGCCCCGGCGCGGTCCGCGCCCGCCGCAGCGGCCACCCCCTTCCAGGCAGAGGCATGGGCGTCCGCCGCCGACGACCTGTCCGCTCCGGCCCGCCGAGCCGCCGCCGCGCCGCCGCCGAGCCTGCGCCCGCTGAGCGGACTGACCGCGGGACCCGCACCGGCCCTGCCCGACGGCTGGGCCCCTTCGTGCCCCACCGAATCCGTCATGCCCCAGGCCCCCGCGGCTGTCAGCGGGCCGTTCGTGGCGGCGGGTCCTGCCGCGGGTGCGGTGGGCGTTCCGGAGTCCAGGCCGGTGGAGGGCTCGGCGGCTGGCGCGTCGGGGGCTGCTTCGGGGGCTCCGGGTTCTCCGGCTGCGGAGGGCTCCGCGGCGGTCGGCGGGCCGTTCGTGGCGGCGGGTCCCGCTGCCGGCGCCGCCTGGTCTTCGCCCTCGTCCCCGCCCCGCCGGCCCGCGCCCGCCGCCGCCACCGGTCCGGAGGGAGCGGGGCCGTCGCACAACAGCGGTACGCCGTCCGGCGGTTCGGACGCCTCGGTGTCACCTCGGTCGGCGGATGACGCGGGGGCCGCGTCCGAGGGCACGGAGGACGCCGGTTCTGCGGCGCCGGTCGCCCCGGTGTCCGGCGCGGGTGGCGCCGGTTCGGGATGGCTGCGATCCGCGGTCCGCGCGGTGGGCGGCCTCACGTTCGCGGGGTCGCCGCGTGCGGCCGGTGCGGACGCGGCTCCGGAGGAACCCGTCGCGGCTGGACCGACTGCACGTGCGGGCGCGGCCCCGGGTGCGGACGGCGACGCGGAGCCGACGGCAGCCGAGGCCGCGCCCGGCCCACCGTCCACGGATTCCGGCCTGGCCCCGGTCGGCCTCCCGGCGTTGCGTCCGCTCCCGCTCGCCCACCCGACGGCGATCTTCCCGCCGTCGAACAGCGTCCCGTCGCCTGTCGCGCCGACCGGGCCGACTGCCGTGTCGCCGACCGCAGCCGGCCCGGTCTCTTCCCCCGAACCGCCGACGACGCAGCCTCCGGCCCCCCTGCCGCCCGAGCCGAGCGCGTCGCCCGCGCCTGCGTCCGTGCCGCTGTCCGTGGCCCCGATTGCCGCGACGCCGCGCCCGTCCGTATCGCCGTCTGCGTCCCCGGCCGCCGCAGCGCCGCCTGTGCCCGTATCGCCCGCGTTCGCCCCGCCCTCGCCCGTGACCCCGGCCGCCGCAGTGCCGCCTGTGCCCGTACCGCCTGCCGCTGCGACCCCGCCTGCGTCCGTATCGTCGTCCGTGTCCCCGGCCGCCGCGACGCCGCGCCCGTCCGTACCGCCGTCTGCGTCCCCGGCC